>JAJTYZ010000113.1 GCA_021463515.1 Chthoniobacterales bacterium
CCTCGGCTGGCGCGACCGGAAAGATAAAGCAGCTCATGGTCGGTCATTGGCAGCCACGTTTGCGGGTCCAATGCTTCGCCGACCGTATAATTTTGATTCACATAACGCCCGCCATCCAGCTCCCAGCGTCCGTTCCCGCGCCAATAACCAAACCACGCATGGCCACCATCCTTCCCCTGCCCGGCAAAAAAGAGCGTAGGAATACCGCGTGCTTTGCCTGCCATCGCCGCGAAGTAAGCCTGGTCCACGCATATTCCGCCCCACACTTGGATATTTGAGAGCTGGTAACGCCCATGGGGCCAATGAAAAACTCCCTTCTTGACCCGTGGTAAATCGTAAGTCACCGCGCTAAAGGCATCCTCAAAACGATCACGGCGAACTCGCACATTTTTTGCCGCCCATTCCAATTCCGAACGCGGCACATCCGCATCCACGAGAAATTTTAATTCTGCCGCCGAGAGACGTCGCAAATCGAAATCCAATTTTCCGATATTATTTTGCCGTACATAGTACGCAAATCGCTCCGCAAGGGACTCATCTCTGCTCGGCACCGCTGCCGATTCCACCTGCGGATGCGGCCAATAAGCGGGTTTACGCTGATCGTAAACCAATGCAAACGCCAGTGCCAACGAGCGGTAATCCGCCCAAAATCCCGGATCAGCCGAATACAATTCCTCTAAACGCATGAGTGCCACCGGCGGAAAATCATCCGGTGTGAGCATGTGAAAAAACTCCTGCAAAAACGCTTTGTCACCGGCGAGATGAAGCAGAAATTCCTGTTTGGCACGTAAGGCCAGCTCTCCATTTTGTGGTGTGTAATCACTCGGCAAAAGAGCCTGCAAAATCTCCGCAGGAATCCGGGCATGATCCAATTTATCCGCTGCCGTAGGCAACAATCGTCCTGTGCGGTCGGTGGGTAATTTCATCCCGGGCGGCACAATCAACAGCGCACGGTCTTTTTCGGGATTTATAAATACACGTCGCCCGAGGTAATCACGCAATGCCTCCGGCTCGGGCGTTCCCAACAAGCGGCACCAACGATAAAGCAGCAGCCAATGGCGAAAGGTTTCATTGGCACCACTTCCCACCAAGCCAAATCCCGAAGGTTTCCATGCGGCGACCAATTGCTCCTCGAGCGCATCGGCGGCAGCGGTCCAGCCTAATTGGCGGATTTCTTGTAAAGCCCGAGCGTCAGGAATTCTTTGGAGATCAAAGGCGGCTTGTGCGGGAAGTCCGGAGAGAGAAAGGCACAGAAACGTGATGAGCCATGTACGCATTTGGGATTAGCATAATGCGGTACGTTCATTTGCCAAGGGGAGGAGGGAACGGACTGGAAAGTCCGTTCTACGAGTTTGAGGAATGATCGGACTTGAGCACCGTGGAGGTCCAAATGAATGAGCCGCCGGTGAAAATGAGGTTGATGCCGAGGAGCAGCCCTAGGGCCCAGCCGGCAGTGCCCGGGAAGCCGCTGAAAATCATAAAGGCCAACACGAGGGAAACAATGCCGCTCAATATCAGAATCCCAAGAGCCTTCGTGCCTTTAAATTTTAAGGCGCCGAAAATCGTCATAATTCCCTGCGCCGCGAAGTACGCACCGAGGAGAATCGTGAGCATCTTCATTCCTGCCACGATGGCAAAGGCGAGCAAAAGTCCGGTGATGAGGGTGAGAGCTGCCCACAGCCCCGAAATTACACGCTGGGCAAGACGAAGATTTTTTCGCCCTAATGCGATGGCAAACGAATAACCTCCGGCAATGAGCAACAACGCCGCAAAAACTTGCTCAATGGCCACAGTGGCAATGAGCGGAAAAATAATTGCTAATGTTCCGAGGACAACGAAAAGGATTCCTTGAAAAAGAATCCCGCTGGGTGATTTTTGAGGAGTGGCATCAATCATAGATTCCCCAGCCTGTGCGCTCCCGCGTCTTGTGGAAAGCGCATTTTTCATAAGACGTGGGCGCAAGAAGTGGTAGAGTCTTTCGACCTTATGTCTGCCCGTCGCCATCCTCCCGCTATCCGCATTGCCCTGCTGCGGCCACGGGCCAAGCGTCGTCGTATTCGTCGTCAGCGCACCAAACGCCTTGGGCGTCTGCTCCTAGCATGTCTTATTCTTTGGGGGCTTGTGGTGGGATTTTACATTGCGTGGGCATGGACATTTGATTTGCAGATGGTCGGACAAATTCCGGAAAGCTCTCTCGTACTCGATCGGCATGGAGCGGTTTACACGCGCTTGGCGGGAGAAAATCGGCGGACGGTACCGCTGGCGCAGGTGAGCCCGTGGTTTATCCGCGCTGTCACTGCCCGTGAGGATTCTCGCTTTCGAAGCCACTTCGGCGTGGACCCCATCGGCGTCGCACGGGCACTGGTGAGCAACCTGATGGCCGGAGGGGTGCGGCAGGGAGGGAGCACCCTGACGCAGCAATTAGCCCGGAATAGTTTTCCGTTGGGAGGGCAAAACATGCACCGCAAAATCCTCGAAGCCGCCCTCGCGTTGCGGATGGAAATGGTTTTCAGCAAAGACGAAATTTTGACGCATTATGTGAATCGTATTTATTTTGGAGCGGGGCTTTTTGGCATTGAAACAGCCAGCCAAGCGTATTTCCACAAACCGGCGGCGGACCTCACGCTTGCGGAATCTGCGTTGTTGGCCGGACTCATTCGCAGTCCCAATCGTCTGTCGCCATTTCGCGATCCTGATGGGGCGTTGCGTCAGCGCAATATCACCCTGCAACAAATGGAAAATCAGGGTTTCATTTCCGCCGGTCAAAGGCTCGCCGCTCAGGCGGAACCTGTGCTGCTTGCCGCAGAAAAACCACCTCCACCGCAGGAAGACTGGGCGATGGAAATCGTCTCCAAGGAACTGGAGCGCATTCTTCCGCAAGATATCATTGATAGTGCAGGATTAAAAATTTTTACCACGCTCGATACGAAGATGCAGCAAGCGGCGGTGGCGGGGGCCGAGGCCAATTTGCAAGCGATTGAAGCACGCGCCGGCTATGACCATCCGCGCAAAGCGGACTTCCAAAATGTGGACATGAAAGATCGGGATGGCACGCCATATTTGCAAACGGCGGCGATGGCCATAGATAATCGCACGGGCGGGATTCGGGTTCTTGTGGGCGGGCGTGATTACTCTTCGAGCAAATTTAATCGCGCTTTTTTTGCGGCGCGGCAAGTAGGTTCTTCGGTGAAGCCCTTTGTTTATGCGACGGCCTTTGCTCATGGTCTCGATCCCGACACCCTCATTAGCGATGATCGGATACGTTCGGGAGAAATCCCGAAATCCTGGGGACGTTATGATCCGGCCAATAGCGATGGCACTTACCGAGGAATGCTTCCGGCACGCGAGGGGCTGATCCTTTCCCGCAACACGATGAGCGTACGCGTGGGAGCCTTAGCGGGCTTGGATCGGGTGAGGGAAACGATTTTAACGGCAGAGCTGACCGAGGATGCTCCGCGTTATCCTTCGATTTTTTTGGGGTCATTTAGTGGCACCCTTCGCGCTCTTACTGCGGCATATGCGGCATTAGCCAATGATGGAGTGGCACCCACACCCTATCTCGTCGAGCGTGTGGAAAGTCCGCAAGGGCGCGTGCTTTATCGTCGCAAGGGATCCGTGCAACGCATTCTTCCTGCAAGCGCCGCGCGGCTTACGGCGGCGATATTGACGGATGTCATGAAACGAGGCACGGGGGCGGCGGCAGCAGCTTTGGGATATAAAGGGCGTGCCGCAGGAAAAACGGGGACGACCAATGGTTACCGCGATGCGTGGTTTATTGGCTTCAATGATGAAATCACCTGCGGTGTGTGGGTGGGGTTTGATAAACCCACGACTATCATGGAGCATGGTTATGGGGCCACGCTGGCGCTGCCGCTTTGGGTGCAAATCATGAACGTCGCCAATTAACGGCCTCCTCGGCGCATCGCGTCGAGAACCTGACGTGCGGCGCCGGAATCCAGAGTCTCCGCCGCACGCTCCATGCCTTCGTTCCAATCCGCCGCGACCTCCGCGACCACGAGGGCAGCGGCACTGTTGACGAGCACAATTTCTCGTGCTGCAGGGGAGCCGCCTCCCGCAAGAAGATCGTGCAAAATGCGTGCACTCCCTGCGGCATCGCCTCCCAGTAAGTCCTTCACTTGCGCCTGGCCCACTCCCATCTCTGCGGGGTTCATCGTGCGACGGGAAGAAGTTTGCCCAAATACCTCTTGAATCAGCGTCGGCCCGCAGGTGGAAATTTCGTCCATCACGCCGTCGCCTCCGGCAAAACCGTGAACCACCCAGGAGCGATGACGTCCGAGCAGCGGAAGAACCTCGCCGTAAATGTTCAGCAATTGTTCGTTAAAAACACCCACCAATTGGAACGGCGGACGTGCTGGATTCAGGAGGGGGCCGAGCATATTAAAAACCGAAGCACTCCCGCGTGCAGCGAGTATTTGACGCGCTGCGGCAAGGTTTTTGAAGGATGGATGAAAATGCGGTGCAAAAAGAAAAACTGCTCCCGCATTTTCCAATATGGTTTGCAAGCGTGCGGGATCGGATTCCACGGGAATCCCGAGGGCTTCCAAAACATCCGCGCCGCCGCTTTGTGACGTGATGCGACGATTGCCATGTTTCACCACACGCACTCCGGCACCGGCGGCGACGAACATTACGGCGGTGGACACATTGAACAATCCCAGCCGATCCCCGCCGGTACCGCATACATCCATGAGAGGTTCGGTGCTGGAGGCTACGTCAAAAGGCACGGCTTGTTCGAGGAGACACATTGCAAAAGCGGCTACCTCCTGCGGCGTTTCCCCGCGCAGATGCAATGCTTGTAGAAAGTCGGCGGCATCCTCATCGCGTCGCCTCGGCGAAAGTAATTCCGCCACCACATCACGAGTGGCTTCGACGTCGAGGACTTCGCCATTTTGAATACGTTCCGTCCAAGCTCTCATGGAATAATTTCCTCCAAAAGCTCCCGAAGTCGTGTAGCAGGCCATTGCCCCTCCACTTGCGGACAATCCAGAAAACCGTAATTCAGTCGCGATCCCGCCGCAGCGAGCGTGAGTCGCGAAATGTTGCCTAAAGGGCCCATTCCCATGGTGGCGGTGGGAAAGTTGGCTGAGAGGGCTTGAAGTTGGAGTAAGGGGATAATATCCGCAGGGTAATGAAGTTTTGTGGCCATTTTCACGATGTCAGCGCCCGCTTCCCGCGCTTTTGTTGCGAGTTGTTGCAGCTTTTCGATCGAAGGCGTGCTTTGAAAATCATGGAAGGAAAGGACTTTAAGAACGCCGTGTTTTTCAGCTTCGTGGAGGACACTTGCCATGGCATTGACAGAGCGCATTTCGATATCCACGGCGGCGGCTTGCGGTAAAAATTCTTCCAGCAAGGCGCAGCGGTTTGCAGGAGAAAGCTCGAACGCGCCGCCCTCGGTAGGGTGCCGTGCGGTGAGAAGGATGGGGAGTTTGACTTTGCACAAAACCTTACGAACCCGTTCCAGATGCTGCATCAGGCAATCCAGGCGTACTTCCACGATATCAGCCTCGGTGCTCTGCAGAGTGCTCGCCGCATCAAGGCCGAGCGGGGTGTGCGCCACGGCTACGGTTAAAGGCGGGCCTTCTGCTTTTAGCTTTTGCTTTTTATTCATTGGAAAATCATTTCTTATAAACCATCCGACCCACATGATCTCGCGCAAGCAGGAACTTTCGTTACAACTCAACCAAATGGCGGACTCGCTCGTTTTGGGGCTGTCATTGCTTTTGGGTTATCTCCTGCGTCGCCTCCACCTTGTAGATTTCGATGCGTTGTTAACGCCTCCTCCATTGGAAAGTTTTATTTGGCTATTTATCATCGTCATGCTTTTTGGCCCTCTGCTGCTCGAGATGCAGGGTTTTTATCAATATCCCTTGGAGAAACCCATGCAGCGATCTTTGCAGCAGATTACCTACGCTGGAGTTTGGCTGGGGCTCATCATCGGTGCCGTGGTGGTATTTCTCAAGCTTGGCATTCCGAGCCGCTCCGCCTTTTTACTTTTCATCATCGCCGCGCCCATTGGTCTTCTCATGCGTGAAGCGGCCTTTCGTGTTATTTACCTGCGGAGGTTGCGACGGGGAGGGCATGGGGAAACTTTGATTTTAGCGGGGAGTGCGGAAAAAATGGATGCATTAGTGGCGGGTTTATCGCCGATGCAAAGGCTGGAGCTTCATGTGGCGGAGCGGATTGATTTGGAAAAACGCACGGTCAAAGATTTGGTCGAAGCCATGCACCGCCACAGCGTAGGCCGTGTGATTTTGGCCTTCGGTGCGCCGGCGGCGGACAACCTTCAAGCGGCCATTGCCGCCTGCGAAACCGAAGGCGTGGAAGCGTGGTTGGCGGCGGATTTCGTTCGCACCTCCATAGCGCGTCCGACCTACGATTCGCTGGGACCTACGCCGATGCTGGTGTTTCGTGTCACACCCGATTTGTCGTGGGCCTTAATGGTGAAAGGTGTGATAGACCGCGTCGGTGCTTTTTTGGGACTCCTCTTCGCGCTTCCCGTGTTGTTGATCATTGCCGTGGGAATCAAAGTCACGTCGCCCGGGAATATCATTTTCAAACAGCAGCGGGCAGGGCGTCACGGACGGCCCTTCACCATGTACAAGTTCCGTTCCATGCGCAGCGGTGCAGAAATGCAGCGGGAAGAATTGCGGGCTTACAACCAAATGAGCGGGCCCGTTTTCAAAATTGAGGGCGATCCGCGAGTCACAACTTTCGGGCGATGGTTGCGCAAGTCGAGCCTCGATGAGCTTCCGCAGTTGTTCAATGTGCTCCTCGGCCAAATGAGCCTCGTAGGGCCGCGTCCGCTGCCCATTTACGAAGTGAACAACTTCGAACTCACGGCCCATCGTCGCCGGCTCAGCATGAAACCCGGCCTCACGTGCCTATGGCAAATAAGCGGGCGCAATGATGTGCGTGATTTTTCCGACTGGGTTAATTTGGATGTGGAATACATTGACAATTGGTCGCTTCGTTTGGATTTTGTCATTTTACTTCGAACTATCCCCGTCGTCGTTTTCGGAATAGGAGCGCGATGACATATTATTGCTCGAAATAATTTCAAACCTCTGGTAGTCTTAAAAGCATGTCTTTCCATCCCCGCCAACCTCACCTCACCCAAGCCATGAAATCATTTTTCGCCGTCCTCAGCATTTCCTTCGCCATCCTCGCGGTGGCGTCAGCCCAGACGCAACCCACCGGTTTTGAAATTGTCAAGGTCAATCCGGAACTTATTAAAACGCCGGACATCCCGGGTGGCCCGGCGGGAAAGGGGAAGGGGAAGAGTCAAAGTTTTCTTGCCATAGATGTTATTTTTTCTTGGCAGCCCCGCGAGCCAAAACCGCCGCTCTACCTCGATGAGGTTACGGTCAATTATTACGTTCTGCTTAACAACAAGGGCATGAACGCCGAGGACCCGAAGGCACAAACGCTCCTCACGGGTTCCGTGACCCACGTTTTTATGCCACAAAGCAAAGAGCTTAAGTCGGTCATTTTTGTCAGCCCACGAACATTGGAGAAATTTTTTAATGGCAAAGTGCCGCCGACTGTCAACAACGTGGTCGTAGATGCCGGCGCGACGATTACTCATGGTGACGAAGTGGTGGCGACGGGCGGATGGAAAGCCGACCTTCGCGGTAAAACGCCTTGGTGGACGGAGATGACGGCGACCAGCGGACTTCTTTTAAATAAAAACCAAACGCCGTTTGCGCCCTTATTTTGGGACTTCTACGAGGAAATTAAATCAACAGGCAACTAAGAGACCCCGTCACATTCCATGGCAAAAATTCCCAAGGTAGCCACGATCAACCTCGGCATGCAAACCGTCACCATGGCGGTTTTCGAGGCCACAGCGGATGGCGGTATCAGGCTCGAAGCTTTTGCAACGGAAGACCTCGCCGGCGATCCTTCGACGGATGCCAGCCGTGAGGGTCAGCTTAAAATTGCTCTTACGGAATTGACATCTAAGGTTCAATGGGCCGGAAAAGAGGCCTCCTGTGCCGTGCCGTCACAAGGCGTTTTTGCCCGTTTCGTCAGTATCCCCAAAGTCGAAGGGGATCAAATCGGGAAGATGCTTTATTTTGAGGCGCAACAGAACGTGCCCTATCCGATTGAAGACGTGTCTTGGGGATACCAAATCCTGCCGGAAAACGATGAAGCGAAACTCGGTGCGTTGCTGCTTGCCACCAAGCTCGAGCAATTGGATGTCGCCATCAATGCGCTACGAACTTCCGGCCTTACGCCGGATCACATTGATACGTCCCCGGTCGCTCTTTACAACGCTCTGCGCTACAACTATCCGGAGCTTCAGGGGAGTACCCTGCTCATAGATATTGGGGCACGAACAACCAATTTGATTTTTTCCGAAGGCGAGCGGCTCTTTATTCGCACCTTGCCCGTCGGCGGCAGCACCATTACCGGTGCCATGTTGAAGCGTTTTGAAGGACGCGCTTTCCGGCAAGTGGAGGAATTTAAATGCGCTAAAGGATTCATTCCTCCCCCAGGAAACTTTTCAGGAAGCTCGAGTGCTGAAGCGGATGAAGCGGGGAAAATTGCCCGTACCGTCATGACGCGTATTCACAACGAAATCACGCGCTCGATCACTTACTATCGCACCACCCAGCACGGCTCGACTCCGGTTCGCGTCCTTCTTTCAGGCGGCGGTGTTTCCATGCCTTACACGCTCGAGTTTTTCAATGAAAAGCTCTCTCTGCCGATTGAATTTTTCAATCCCTTGCGCCGCGTCGCCATTAGTTCGTCTGTAGATGCACAGACGTTGAAAACATTTGCTCACCGCCTCGGCGAATGCACCGGTTTAGCTTTACGCAGTCTCGTGGGGAATGTTCCTCTCGAAATTAATTTAGAATCCCCGACACTTGTTGCCGAAAAAAGAGCCGCCGCACGCCACATTCCTCTCGCTGTTATCGCCGCTTTGCTTGTAGCCGGAATTGGCCTCACGGGTCTTTATTACAGTCGCGCCACGCAGCGCATCATGGCCATCAATGAGGATATGGTGGCGCGAACAGAGAAATTGCGCCAATTTGAAACCGCGCTCAATAAAGTCGCGGCGGATAAAAAGGCGCAGCTGACAGCTGCCGCCGACATTGCTGCCGCTCCCGTGCTGCGGGAAGCATGGGCTACGATTCTCAATCAAATCAATGCCGACTTACCCGAGCGTAATATCTGGGTGACCAAATTGCTTCCTGTTGCCGGGGATCAAGTCTTAGAACCGGGTGATGAAAAGTCTGGCTGGAAAACTGCAGGAGCTGCCCACAAAACCGGCGTCACGGCACTCGAAATTACGGGGCTTTATTTAGCAAGTGAAGAAGGACCCGCCGTGATAGACCGCTACGTCGAAAAACTGGCGCAATCGCCCTTTTTTGCCATTACCCCCGCCAATAAAACTTCCGTCGTCCAATTGCGTGCCACCCCGAGTGGCGACAAATGGGCCTATGACTTCAAACTTAAACTGCCGCTGGCGCGGCCAATCCCGCTCTGATGGACTGGTTCAAACAAAATCCTTTTCTTGGCGGCCTTGCGGTCATCACCCTCGTACTTGTTGCTGCCACAAGTTATTTTCTGTGGGGAGCCTTGGGGCAATATGATGCTGCTTCCGTGGCGTTTGGCGAACATAAAGCCGCTCTCGAACAACTCCAGGCCATGACCCCATTTCCCAATGCGGCAAACGTCAGCCTCGGTACCAAGGAACTTGAAGAAGCCAAACAAGTTCTTGATGCCATCGCCAAGAGCGTGCAAATCACAGTGCCCGACGTCACTCCCATTTCCTTCGCAGACGAGTTGCGCAAGGTGGTCAATGACCTCAAAGCTGCGGCCGAAGCCGCTCACGTGACACTCGAAGAAAATTTTTATTTGGGCTTTAACGCTTATGAAAATCAATTGCCCTCCGAAGCCGCCGCTCCAAAGCTTGCGTTGCAATTGCAATCCATCCAAAAGGTCATTTCTATCCTCATTGACGAACGCGTCGAAAAAATCACCGCGATCGTTCGCGAGCCATTGGCGGTCGAGTCTGCCGCCGGTGCCAAAGCGGGAAATTCTGCGGTGCCGGATTTTATTCTCGCCCCCTTTAATATCAGCTTCATTGCGGAACAGGCACCCTTCCACCAAGTATTTAATCGCATTATTGAAGTGAAGCCTCCAGTTTTTGTCCGTTTGGTTAGCGTTGTCAACTCGGCTCCAACAGCTCCCAGTAAAGTCTCCGAAGCCGCACCGGCAGCGGGTCCGGCAGGGCAGGGGGCGGATGATACAGCGAACAAACCCATTTTCGGGCGCGAAGTTCTCCACGTGAATCTCGGCCTTGCTTCCATTACATCGGGAGCATCCCTACCCGCGAAACCTTAGCCGTCATGGATCACATTAAGACCCATTTTGATAAATACCTGCTGGCTCTCGCGGGATTGATTTTAGCCGCTTGGGCCATTCACCTTGTGGGCGAATCTTCGGCGTTGCCCGAGCAATTTACGCCGCCCAAAGAAATGCAAAGCGGGGCGGCTTTTGTCCCCGAAAAGAAAATCGCGCAGTTCAAAGCAGACCTCGAAAATATGAACCGCCATCAAATATGGGAGGATGCCTCGGGGTCGCTGTTTGTTAGCCGCGAGTACATTTTGCAAGACGGACGCTTGGTGGACATCATGCAGGGGGATGAAGAAATTTTCCCCGGCATCCCCAATCAATGGCTCAAAGACAATCGCCTTGATTACACCGACAAAAAGCTCCTCGAACGTGATCCGGATGACGACGGCTATACCAACCTCGAAGAGTTCCGTGCGGGAACCGATCCCAATGATTCCAACTCCCATCCCGCACCATGGACGAAGCTGAGGGTCGTCGCCGTGAAAAAGCAAAACCTCAATATCACCTTCCAAACCGTCACCGACGAGAGCGGCGGCGAAGTCCGCGAGGTGCAAATTAATACCATCACTCCCGAAGACTCTTCCGACCGCCGTGGCGTCACGAAGTTTTACAAAATCGGCGATGTGATCAAAATTTCCGAACGTCAACCTTCCGGCGTGACGGTGGAAACGCCTACCCCGTTTAAATTCGTTCGCGCCGAGAATAAACAAGACGCCTATAGCGAACCGGACATCATTTTGCAAAACATAGCGGATGGAAAAGAAATCCGCCTTGAAAAAGAAAAAGTCACACCGTCGCCCTACCCGCGAGTGACGTTGAAAGACACGAGAAATGGGCAAGAACAGGTCGTTCGTGTCGGTGATGATTTTACAATCGAAGGTTCCGCAACGTACAAACTGATTGACGCCACGGAAGAAAAAGCTCAAATAAAGAACCTCAAAACGGAGGAAGTTCACGTGATCCAACGGGAAACCTCCACAGCGGCACCTCAGCCCCACCAATAACCCATGTTTGACACCGCACCCTCAACTCGACTGCTCGCCCCGCTTACGCTGGCGTCCGCTCTCCTTTTTGCGACATCTTCCTTCGCCGGAGTCGGCCCTACCTCAGGGCCATCCGTCGGCTTGGAATCCCAAGCGGAATTTGAAATCGCCAAACGCCAAAAGCTTGCCGAGGAATTTGCGCCGCAAGCTATGCAACGTGGTTCTGCCGCGCTCATGGAGCGGGATTACGAAACTGCCTATGCCCAATACAAGGCAGCCGTAGATGCTCTGCCCGATGCTCCCAAAGTGCGGGAATTGCGCACCGTAGCACTCGATGGCTTCTCGAAAGCCGCCATGGGTCTTGCCGAACAGCGCATCGCCGAAGGGCGATGGAAAGATGCCGAGGACACCACGCGTAAACTTCTCGAATACGCTCCTAATTACAAACCCGCACAACGTTTGTTGGCTCGCTTAGAAGCCCCCGATTACTTTAATAAAACCGTTCAACCCGGCTTCGTAAGCCGCGTAGAAACGGTCAAAAAATATCTCCTCGAAGCTCAAGGACTTTACGACTCGGGACGTTTTGATGAAGCATTTAAGCGGTATGAGGAAGTGCTCCGCATGGATCGCTACAACATCGCCGCACGCCGCGGTATGGAACAGGTCAACTTAGCCCGCATGAATGCTGCGGGTGTGGCTCAAAACGAAACACGGGCAGCCATGATTAGTGCCGTTGACAAAGGCTGGGAAACTCCCGTGCGCCGCACGGACCTCGGCCCCGCTGCCATTATCGAACAGCCCACACTCTCCGCCCGTGGCACCCAATCTATCGTGCGCAAGCTCGATGAAATTGTCATTCCCCGCGTCAGTTTCGTAGATTCTTCACTGCGCGAAGCTATCGGCAAACTTCAGCAACTCTCCGTCGAAGGTGACCGCAAACGGCGGCAGGAGGCGGGGCTGGTGGATGATGGAGACCTCGGGGTTAATATGGTGTTGAAACTCGATACCGCCGCCCAATCTCAGCTTGTCACGCTCGAACTTAGTGATATTCCGCTGCGCCAGGCACTCGAATACATCGCCAGCCAAGCCAATCTCAAAATCAAAGTGGATCCTTATGCGGTCTTAATTGTCCCGCTTTCCGAACCTACGGAAACATTGGTTACCATGGAATTCCGCGTGCCGCCCGGCTTTATCACACAAACGCCGGGGGGGGCAGGGGATGCAGCGGGTGGTGCGGGCAATAGCACAGCCAAAGCTTTTCTTGAATCCCAAGGCGTTCAATTTCCTGTGGGTGCCAGCGCAAACTTCCTTGCAAGCAGTAGCACCCTTATTGTTCGTAATACTCCGGACAACCTCAGCCTTATTGAAACTCTCGTCCAATCTGCCACCCAAGCCGCTCCTTCGCAGGTGCAAATCGAATCGAAGTTTGTCGAAGTAACTCAACACAACCTGAAGGAACTGGGCTTTGACTGGCTCCTCGGGCAATTTGCGCTCGCCGGTGGCTCCGGCGTCTATGCCGGTGGGGGGACAACGGGCGGGCAAGCTAACAAATCGCAGAGTTATCCCTTTAATTTTCCGGGAACCGGTGGCAGTGGAAACAATCCCTATGTTCCCGTGGGTCAATTTCCCCTCACAGCTGGCAATCGCTCTGGTGGGGTTGCTATCTCCGGAAATGCCGTGGATGCTCTTCTCCTCGGAAATCCCGTGACCGGCCCCACGGCAGGTGCCCTCGCTCTAGCTGGCGTTTTCACCAACCCCCAATTTCAAGTCGTTCTTCGCGCCCTTAATCAGAAAAAAGGCGTGGATGTTCTTTCGGCACCCAAAGTCACCACCAAAAGCGGTGCCTCCGCCACGGTGGAAATTATCCGCGAATTCCGCTATCCCGAGGAATACTCTCCTCCGGAAATCCCAACCAGCACCGGCGTCGGCGTACAACCCATCACCCCGGCTACCCCCACTTCCTTTAGCATGAAAAAGGTGGGCGTCGTCCTTGAAGTGGAGCCGACGGTGGGTGCTGACAGCTACACAATTGACCTTCGTTTGCTCCCACAGGTGACCGAATTTGAAGGATTTATCAACTATGGTTCTCCGATCTTGAATCAAGGCGTGTTAGTGACGGAAAACTTTATCAATTATCCTGTCTTCAGCGAACGCCGCGTAGAAACTTCTGTAAGCATCTATGACGGGCAAACCGTTGTTCTTGGCGGGCTTATCCGTGAGGATGTTCAAAAGGTGAACGACAAAACGCCGATTCTCGGTGATATTCCCGGTGCAGGAACTCTCTTCCGCTCCCAAGTGGATCAACACATCAAACGCAACCTCATCATTTTCGTCACAGCTAGCCTGATTGACCCGGCGGGGCAACCCCTTGCCGCCAACCAACAGGAGTTCCTGCCTGAAGACGGTACGCCTTTAGAGCAGCCCGTCCTTGAAGCCGTAGAACCCCCCTTGCCATAATGAACCATCGCCAAACCACCATCGCCCTACTCTCGGCGGCCTGCTTCGTAGTCGCCTCCCTCTCGTCTTATGCCGGAGGAACCGGCTTAGGTCCAGGCTCTCTAGAAACTGCCGCTGAGAAGGAAATTACCCGCCGCCAAAATGCCATCGCCCGTGCGGAAGATGCTCTCAACCGCGGGGATGCAGCTCTGGCGTCGAACAATATCGAGAACGCTTACAATGCTTACAAAGAAGCCGTGAATCTCGTTCCCGATGGCTCCGCCACAAGCGGACTGCGGGCGCGTGCCTTATCGCGCTATTCTTCAACATCCGTACGTTTCGGAGAATATCTAGTTAGTCAGGGTCAATATGCCCGTGCAGAAGTGGTTGTCCGTGAGGTTCTTGAACCGCGTTATAATCCTAATTACCGTCCCGCTGCCGTATTTCTCACTCGGCTCGAACAGCCTGATTATTTCAATAAAACCATTACACCGGAATTCGCAGAGCAACGGGATGAAGTGAGCCAATTACTCACCGATGCAAATGGCTACTTTGACTCAGGGCGCTATGATTTGGCCTCCAAAAAATACCAACAGGTACTTGCGGTAGATAAATACAACACATCCGCCATGCGAGGCTTGGAACAAATTGAACTCGGGAAGCAGCGTTATTACGACAGTGCTTACAACGAAACCCGCTCCCGTATGCTGTGGCAAGTGGATAAAGCTTGGGAACAACCAAGACGTCACTTCGTGGAGGCTCGCTCGACCGATTCCACCGCCCTGCAGGAAGAACGCCGTGGTACAGAGGCCATGACAGCCCGGCTTAACCGCATCATTCTCCCATCCTTAAGCATTCAGGATAAGAGTATTCGTCAGGCAGTTGATGAGCTTAAACGACTCAGTCGGCAATATGACACCGGGGCAGGAGAAGGTTCAAGCCGAGGGATTAATATCGTCCTCAAATCGAATCCTGCGGCTGCCTCAGCGCCCTCGACTACCCCCGAAGCCACGGCGGGAGAAGCCGCTGAATCCGTAACTCCTGCCATTCCGGAAACCATTAATGTCCGCCTTACTAATATCCCCCTTTACGAGGCACTGCGTTATGTCGCCACTTTGTCGGGGCTAAAAGTTAAAGTCGAACCTTTTGCTGTTTCTCTCGTTCCGCTTTCAGAATCTACGGATATTCTGGAACAACGTGAATTTAAGGTGCCTCCCGGATTTATTTCGGGAACCGCCTCGCCCGATAGCGATGTGGCAACCGCAGGCGGTGCAACTTCCAAATCCACGAACCCGCAATTGGCCGGACGTATCACCGCTCGCAAGTTCCTCGAAGAGCAAGGCGTACAATTCCCGCCTGGAGCTAGTGCCAACTTCGTTCCTGGCAGCAGCCGCCTCGTGGTGCGCAATACTGCGGATAATCTGAATCTTATCGAATCGCTCGTCTCTGCCGCCATGGGCGAACAGCCCACCCAAGTGGAAATTGAGAGCAAGTTTGTCGAAATCTCGCAGGATAACCTCAAAGAACTTGGCTTTGACTGGACCCTCGGGCCTTTTTCCATTGATGGCTCCGGCGTTTATGCGGGCGGCGGCGATCGTCTTTCCGCCAGCGGTAATGACTTCCCCTTTACAATTCCGGGTACGGGGCAGCCTGTTGGTGGCGACACAGTTACCAGTGGGCTACGCAGTGGCACAGGGGTAGGGGGAGCGATTACTCCCAATAGTCTGAACTCCCTCTTGCTCCGAAATCTCGGGCTCGCTTCGGGTGGGCCGGCCCCCGGTATTTTTGCTGTCTCCGGGATATTTACAAACCCGCAATTCCAAGTTGTCATTCGCGCCCTCAATCAAAAGAAAGGGGTTGACCTCATGGCGGCTCCCAAAGTGACAACCCAAAGCGGGAAAAAGGCCGTCATTTCTATCAATCGCATCTTCCCATACCCGCAAGAATATCAACCTCCGCAGATTCCGACG
>JAJTYZ010000114.1 GCA_021463515.1 Chthoniobacterales bacterium
GAGTGCCTCCATCCGCATCGCGACATGCTGAAGTCGTGTCATTTCTGGCAACACGGCGTCCAGTTGCCTTTGCAGGCGTGCATGAGAAGCAGAAGCGAAAGCGGCACTAAGAATATGAAAAGTAAGAAACGCCGCATAAATGAGGCTAACTCCAAGCGCGGCCATGCGAATGCGAAAGCGACGACGATGAAGAATACGCATCTGTTGAACGCTGTGCGGCGTGAGGTTCATCGGCACGGACGGCAGTGCAAACTCCAATTCTCCAGCCAAACAAAGGGGAAGGCCGAGGAGTTTCGCTTCTTCCACCTCCGGCGAATTCCACACCCCGCTAAGATAAAGTGTAGTAGGAAGAGGCGCCCAATTTTGAGCGACGACCATGCACAAAACGGTCTGCACATCGAGTCGGCATGCACGCGATAAGACAGTATGCGGAAGAGCTTGAAAATAGACGGGGGCACCCTTGGCATCCGTCATCGCCAAAATTACAAATCCGAGGGTGCGCCACAGATAGAGACTCTGCGCTTCCATACGAAGACACCGCGGCAACACCTCATAGCGTGTTTCGGGTGCATCAACCTGAAGCCCTGCCGGGAGCGGCTCTTGGAGAATTAAAACCTGTACGAGTGAACGTTCTGCTTCCTGTCTTAGAATCCGAAAAGTCCAGACTTCACCTCGACGAAGCAATGAATGACGTTCGCATTGCATACGTACAAGATCGGGCACAGACTTTTCATCCGTCGTCTCCAGCCAAAATAATTGGCAAATGACCAACTGTGGCGGGAGGGCAACGAGAGTTACCTCGGCCGGCTTTGCAGTTGCAATGTCTCCCACACTCTCTACCGAGGAATCTGGTGCCAATTGTGCATCACGAATCTCCCATGCTGCCTCACCAGGAATGAGCCAACGCCCCGCGGCTTCTTGTGCGGAATCAGACTTTCCGGAACGCAACTTGGCTGCTTTTGCGTTCACCATTCCCTCCACTCCAAGATAGATGACGTGATGCCGTCGGTTTGGCAGATGACTTCGATCGTATGCGCCACATTCGCAAATGTCCCCGTCGAGCGGATGCGACGGATTTTTCCTCCGAGGCTCAGACGCTCTTGCATTGCTTCAAATTCTTTCTCGGTAAATCCCATCGTGCGGCGCACGGCATCTATATCCACAAATCCCGATGCTCCGCTTTGCACCGATTTCGCACCCACGTCACCAATTCCACACACCGCACGGATCACATCGGAAGCCGCTGCCGTAAGGTCCAAAGTTCCATCGCCATAGATAGTAAAATAGTCACGCCAATCGCCTTTGCGATTTGTGACTAATTCAAAATTCAAAACATGAGCCATTTCATCCACAGAACGAAATGGACGGCCCGGCGGCGGCTGGCGTCCAGCGGCGCGGTATTGATCCGCTTTCGCACCATTGAGCCGTCGAGCGGTGCCGGGTTGCACATAGTCCAGCAGACAATCGAGCACAGTATCCGCCTCCCCATCGCTTAGTCCCCAGATGCGAAATAAGGCATGTAGCGTCTCACGTTCTTCTCGCGCAAGTAGCCTATTCACATTGAGTTTTCCATTCTCACTAATTGCTCGAACTTCCAAAACTCCGCCCTCGGCGAAGGATTGCTTCTCCGTCTTCCCATTCACCGGAAAATCTACATTCCGACCAAGGGTAATTCCGGAAAGTGCCAGCGAGGATGCCACCGCCACACGCTCCATTCCCGAGGCGTTTCCAATATCCACGTTGAGGAGTGTCAATAGCCCAATGATCGAAAAGCTCATGATAAAAAGCGCCCACATCACCAACAGCAGCGCAAAACCCTTAGCGTTATTCCGAAATTGTTTCATGACGTCCCTCCCTTCACCGGCGGAATCCAAAATGAAGACGTCGCACTCCGCGTATCCTTCGCGTGCTCGTAGAGCATTGTTAGCTCGATAAGCGCGGGGCGCAGCTGAGGATTTTCCCAGCGCTCCTCCCATTTCTTCGCCTTACCATCGAAAAAACGGACGCTGAGTTCTTGAAAATCTGCAACCAATTCAAGCCATGGAATATCAGCTGCCGCATTCAGCACACGCTTTGCAGCAAATTCATCTTGTGGGAAATTGGAGGCAGGTTCGAATCGTTTGAGACAAATTCTCCAACGCCCGTCGGATGTGTCTCGACGCAAGGAAAGCAGCACAATCATGTCCTCGGATTCCGGAGCGGAACGGCATGCAAGAAAGCCCGGAGCATTTCGAAGGAGAAAAAGAAATTCCGGCACCTCCCCTTTCGTCACCGGCACCGCAACAAGGCGCGTTCGCGAGGGAAGATTACGAAAATTGCTCCGCAAAATATCGGTAATATTCGTCACCTCATCTTCTCGACTTGCCCGCGTATCAATGAGCAACACCGTTTTTAACGAAGTCTGCACCACCATAAAAATTCCACTGACAAGGATGACCAACACCCCGAGAGCCACCATAACTTCGATAAGCGTCAGTCCGCTCTGCGTATGACAAGAATGATTACGGTGCCGCATAACTCCAAAGAGTTCCCATCACGCGATTGCTGTGCAGCGTGTCATGCGCTGTGACAGTAATTTTGAAAATTCCGGAAAGCACTTTTCCCTCCGAGAGACGTACTTCTTGAGGCCGAATATCGCGGTGATAACTCACGTGAAAAACATCCGGTACAATTTCCTCCGAAGATTCCTGAGGAGGTTCGGCTAAAGCTTCATCGAGCAGACTTTGGAGATTGAGCCGCGTGTTGGTAAAGCGCTGTTGCTCGTAATCCGCATTAAGACCAGCATTCAACGATTTCACCATCCACACCACCGCCACCGAAAAAATCGAGAGAGCCAAGACAACTTCCAAAAGCATAAACGCGTGATTCGATTTCATCGGATGAAAAAGGTTTCTTCCTGATCCCATCCCGTCACCGCACTGTACTTTTGCGCGAAGTAGGAATCGTCCTTGCGAAACATCACGCGAATCGGCTCACAAAGCCCCGTGGGAGGGAAATACCACCGATGATTTCGAGGGCGATTCCATACCTCGTTGGGCCATGTCGCTAATTCAAACGAGACATCCTCGGACATTTGAAAATCGGAAAGAACGTCGTTTGCCTTTCCGACATTAATGCGTTCAAGGCGGAAACCTTGAGGCTGCAAAATAATTTGGTAAGGCTTCTGCTCCGCAAGGGCATTGCATCGGGCCGTGATGGCCATGGCCTCTAACTGCCGTACTGGTGCTTTAAGTTTTTCCGCCAGCAATAAACCGGAAACCTCTGGAACGGCGGCTGCAACCAACAACGTGACGATGGATAGCACAATGACGATTTCCAAAATCGTGAAGGCGAGCATTTGCCCTCGCGCCGCAAATTCGCCAAAACATTTACAATCCCTCGTTTTCATCCCACACTACCAATTGCCGATATTCTTATCGTCCGTCGTCTGATTCGGCCCCAGCGACCAAAGGTCAAAACTCTCGGGATTATGCTTTCCTGGGCGGAGGTATTGATACTCACCGCCCCAAGGGTCGAGCAGGGCCTCCGCTTTCAACAACTTGGACCAATTACGAGGTTTTGGAGGCACTGTGGGAGGATCCACTAAAGCTTTAAGACCTTGTGCTGTCGTGGGAAAATTCAGATTTTGCATCTGGTAAACCTTCAATTGCGTCGAAAGGTTTTCGATATCGCTGCGCACTCGCGTGCTTTTAGCGACTTCCAGATTTCCCACGAGGTAGTAAATGCCGGCGGACATCAAAACGACGATAATCGAGAGCACGAGCATGATTTCGACGAGCGTGTACGCCGCCGCCTTATGGAGTTGAGATGATTTTTTCATGGTATGTATGGATTCAATAAAAGCGTCATTTCCCGCGAAGCCCTGAGACCGCTTGAAAAATTCCGCCCATCATGCAGTAGGCAACGACACCCACAACGCCGGCCATAACGACAATCACCGCAGGCTGAATCATGCTCGTGAGTGCTCCAATCGCAGCATTGAGTTCTTTGTCGTAACGTGCGCCCGTCTTTTCTAAGGCCTGGGGCAAATTGCCGGTTTGTTCCCCTACCACAATCATGTCTATAAAAACCGAAGGGAACGATTTCGTTCGAGCCATCGCACGAGAAAGGGAAGCACCCTCACCGACATCGTTAGTCACGCGACTAATAAGGCCTCGCAAAAAAACATTCGGCGTCGCGGCATTGGTGAGTTTAAGAGCACCATAAAGGGCAATCCCATTGGACGTGAGTGTGGCGAGGGTTTGAGCAAATTGTGCCAGAAATTTTGCACGGAAAATCGGCCCCACGAGCGGAACACGGAGCTGCACGCGATCCCACCAGACCCGTCCAGATTCGGTATTAAGCAACGCTCGAAATGCAAAGGCGAGTCCGACAATCACCAAGACAATCAGCCACCAATAAGTGCCCAAAAACTTACTCGCCGCAAGAAGCACCGCAGTTGCTAAGGGCATTTTATTTCCCGAAGTTCCAAGAAGCGTTCCAAGTTGTGGGACGAGATAGCTGACAAATAAAATGATCAACAGGAGGCCGGCAAATCCGATAAATGCGGGATAGACAAGGGCACCCACCACTTTGCTTTTGAGGTCGGCAATGAGCTTTTGATAAGCCAGTGTCCGCTGAAGAATTGCATGAAGTGCCCCACCTTGTTCCCCTGCAGCCACAAGATTGCAGAACAACTCTCCGAAGCTTGCGGAAGCCTTACGTAGAGCCGTGGAAAAATTAACACCTTCCCGAACTTCACGGCGAAGATAGGCGGAGACATCTTTAAGAGCCGAACCTTCTTGTCGGTTCTCCATAATCCGCAAGGCCTGTTCCAGTTGTAATCCCGCCTCGAGGAGATCGCTCAGTTCTTCGGTGAAAAACATCACCTGCTTGGCACTTAGCCGGTAACCACCTTGAGGAAGTGAGGAATGCTGGAGGTTATCCGTGGACTGATTTTGCGCGTCGTGACGCGCTTGATCACGAAGTTTAAGCCAGAGAGGCTGAAGTTGCTCCCGACTGAGTTTATCGCAAGCCTCCGACCGAGAGCGCGCTTCAATTTCTCCTCGCATACGATGCCCCCCGCGTTGAATGGCTTCGTAGGTATAAGCTGCCATTAGTGTCCGCCCTCCTCTGCGGTAACACGGAGAATTTCCTCCACCGTAGTGACGCCTTCCAGCACCCGATCCCATCCATTATCACGCAGAACTTGCATTCCTTCTTCGATGGCGACTGCCAACAAATCGGACTGCGAACTCCTCTTCGCAATCAACTCCTGCAGACGCGGCGTAATCATGCAAATTTCAAAAATGGCGGCACGTCCCTGATAGCCCGTTTGACGGCAAGCATCGCAGCCCACAGCACGATAAATCACTCGATAGGGAGGCAAATGAAATCCCCGACGTTCAAGGTCCGCTACGGGATAATTCACTTCCATTTTACATTCTTCGCAGAGGCGTCGGACGAGTCGTTGTGCGATAAACGCACGCACAGCCGTGGAAACCAAGAAAGGTTCAATGCCCATATCCACAAGGCGTGTGATGCCGCCAATCGCATCGTTTGTATGCAATGTGCTAAAAACGAGGTGTCCGGTAAGAGCGGCGCGAATGGCAATTTCACCCGTCTCTAAGTCGCGCATTTCGCCGATCATGACCACATTCGGATCCCCGCGCAAAATGGCCCGAAGACCACGTGCAAATGTAAGGTCAATCTCCGGGCGAACGGCAATTTGCAAAACTCCCGGAAGCTTATTTTCCACGGGGTCTTCAATGGTAACAATCCGTCGCGATTCCTTATTGAGTACCGTAAGAAACGTGTAAAGCGATGTAGACTTTCCGCTCCCTGTGGGTCCCGTGATGAGGACAATTCCATTGGGCATCGCCAATAATTTATCCACGCGCTCGCGATTTTTTCCATCAATCCCCAGCCGTTCAAAAGTGAACTTTTGCTGTCCCAATAAACGCAGACTTACACTTTCGCCGGTCACGGTGGGAATGGTGGCGACACGAACGTCAATAGATTGCCCTTCAAACTCGAGAGCAATACGCCCATCCTGCGGTAATCGCCGTTCGGCGATGTCGAGATGTGACATAATTTTTACCCGCGCAACGACCGCATCTTGAAGTTTCGCAATCTGTGCAGGTACAGGCACATTGTGCAACATGCCGTCTACGCGGTAGCGAATTCTTAAGTCCTCATGAACCGGCTCAATATGAATATCCGTGGCTCGTTCGAGAAGAGCTTCACGCATAATTTGATTCACAAATTTGACGACCGATGCTTCGGAATCATCCTGCTCATCGAGGGCTTGAACCTCATCTTTGAGGTGATCGAGAATTTCTTCATCTTCGCGCCCTTCCAACAACTCTTCAAAAGTATCTGCTCCGATACCATAGCCTCTACGCAGTGCCTGTTGAATATCGCGACGTGTGTGCATTGCCAACTCGATGGGCTGTTGAAGCGTTTGAGCGAGGCATTGCTTGGCTAACAAATCAAACGGATCAAACGTGAGAATTTGGAGGTTTTGATCGCGTTCGCCGACGACGAGTAATTGATGACGAAGGGCGAGGCGAAGCGGCAATCGTTTTTGCAATTCGCTACCGGCAAGCGTTGGTTGTGATGGCCACCACGGGAATTGGGTGGCTTTCGCCACCTGTTGAAGGAACGTCCGTTCCTCGACATCTTTTTTCTCCAAGAGAGCCTGGATGGGTGAGCGTTGTTGCGACAGGGCATTATCAACCAGAGCCGCGACGGTAGACTCACCGGCACCGGCAGAAAGGGCAGCTTCAATCAAAATGGCACGGAGTGAAAGCATGGCTGGCAATGCCAATTTGAGGGGCATTCCCTTCCGCGCTCAAAGCTACCGGGATAAGCGGTAGCTATCTACGTGATGAGCGGTCAACTAAGAGCTTGCTTAAGACTTGGCCAATAACGGCGACTCACAAGAAGTGCTTTCCCGTTACCTAAAATCACTTCGCGGCGGCTCTCGGAAATCGCTCGAATTTCACGAATGGCAGCCAAGCGAATAATGGTGCTACGATGAATTTGCATAAATTCACAAGGCATCACTTCGAGCCATTCCTTGAGGGGACGAAGCATGAGCGTCGAAGTTCCATCTCCCAAAACTAATCGCGTATAATTTCCCTCCGATTCGATGGAATCCAGCAATGTCCACTCCACACGACGCACGGCACCTCCGAGAAGTAAAAGCAAAGTTTGAGGCGGAACGTGAGCGGCATCCCCGTGGATGCGAGCAAGTGTGTTCGCAAGTCGAGCGGGCTCTACGGGCTTAAGGAGATAATCAAGTGCATTAACCTCAAAGGCCCGAATGGCGTATTGATCATACGCGGTGACAAACACAATGGGCGGGAGAGGTTGTGGGGCTTGGGCTAAAAAATCAAATCCGCTTTCTCCACGCAGTTGGACATCCAAAAAAATAATATCCGGCACGCAACGCTGACACAAACGAACGGCTTCCTTGATATTCGAGGCAGCATCTATGGTTCGCACTTCGGGATGCACTGACAACAAATGCCGCATTTCTTGCCGAGCGAGAGATTCGTCATCAATGATCAAACAGCGCATGTTGAATCATTGTAGGGAATCTCAATGAGGGCGCGAACCCAGTTTTGATCGATCTGAAACTTCAATGAGGCCTCTTTCCCGTACATGAGTTGAAGGCGATGGCGGATATTGTCCACTCCGAGATGCCGTCGAGAAGGATCTGGCGTACGCCAGATACCGGTATTTGCCACCTCGATTTTCAAATGCTGTTTTTCGACACGAACATCAATGTGAAGGTTCATAATCCCGCTATGGACGGCAAGGCTGTGAGTTATGGCATTTTCTATTAAAGGTTGCAGAAGAAAAATCGGTATTCGTTGTTCCTCCAATCCTTCAGCCACAGCAATGACAACTTTCAAATCCTCGGGAAAACGCTGTTGCTCGATCGCCAAATACTGCCGAGCCAAAGTCATCTCTTCCCCCACCGTCGAAAAATTATCCGCAGGATCGGACAGAGTTGCCCGCATGTAGCCTGCGAGTTCCGTAACCATTTTACGCGAGGTCTCATTTGAAGCAGGCAAGGTCGCCCGCAAAGAATTGAGAGCGTTAAAAAGAAAATGCGGATTCATTTGATACCGCAGAGCGTCCAATCGAGCACGCTCTTCTTTCAACGAGATAGCAAGTGCCCGAGCCTTAGCGTGGACGAAATAGCGTTGTGCTAATTGGCGTTCCGCAACGAGTGCGGCGACGAGGAGCCCCGTTGCTGCTAACACCCAACAAAAGGCCTGGGTAAACCAAATCGCCGCTGGAACATGTTCGGGCACCATGCGTGACGCATAAAAAACAAGTGCTGCATAAACAGAGCCCATCACCGCGGCTCCCGCTGCAGCAGCACCCTGCGGACCCAACTTGACAGCGACGAGAATGAAAACCGGAAACACCAAAAATACGAAATTTTTCCCCTGGTCTAAAAAGGCAGCACCACACGTTAAAAATGTCATGGTACTCACCCCTGCCACCCAAAGAAGCAACTCTCCATAGACATTGGAAAACACGGAAGGTCTCCGAAGTAGGAGCAGTAAAAGCGGCGAAAGCAAAATGAGTGCCGTCCCATTGGAAAAACTCCAATTCCAGATTGCCATACCGAACTGACTGAAATCCATTTTTCGCTCTACGAACAACCAAAACGGAACAACGATTGTCCCCGGAATCGGTGCTATAAAAGATGCTGCCATCAGGGCCAGCACGGAACGCGTATGATCAAATCCACGAGCTACGCGACCTAATTTGCGAACGATCAAGTAGCCGACTAACGCCTCCAAAACATTCCCGGTTGCTCCCACAAATGAAAACACAAGAGGCTCACCAAAGACTAAGGCCACGATCGGAGCGGACACCCAAATCCACGGGAAAAAGCGCCAACCCAACCAGAGCAATCCCACAAGATTGATAGCGGAAGCTGGCCAAAAAATGTGCTGCGCCCAAGCAGGCAAACTATACGGCCATAATTGATCCCCAAACCAAAAGGTAAAACATACCGTCCCCGCAGAAATCAGTCCAAAGCCCAGCCCCTGCACCCATGGATGTTTCCAAAAAGAAATCACGGCTCACTCTTTTGATCTCCTCCACAGCATGGCAAGTTATTTCCTACGCGAAGACGCATAAGAAATGGATGCCGCATTTTCCGTTCGTCCAATTTTGCCATGCCGTTCATCCCTGCCTCCTCGGACGCTGCGATGCAACCTGAGAGTAAGTCCCATTTCTCTATGAAAATGAGGCATTCATTCTTGTCGTTTTTTGCAGTGTTAACCTTGACCGTTTGCCCGCAACTTTTCGCGGAAGCTTTTCATGTGGATCGTTGCGGGGTGTGGGATGCGCGTTTTCCGGGCCATCGAGAAGCAGAGGATTTTGCCATCATGCAATTTCCCATGGTGCTGAGCAGTCGGCCCGATATGCGGCGAGTGGATGTATTTTTCGAATATCGCGGAGATTTGCCCATGAAACAATCGCAGGACGGGAAGCCTCCAGCGACGGCATCGCTCAATGGCAAGCCCATCCACGTAGATCTGCGCTTTGGAAATTCCGGGGCGACGCAATGGGTGAGAGCAAAGTTAAAGCTTCCGGACAAAGACATGAAATACGCGGAAAAAGGGGCACCCAATGATCTCCGAATCAGCCTCCATGCCTCGGATGGCACGTCCTTTGAAAAGCAGATCATCATCCCGGGGCTTACCCTTTCCTCGATGGATCAGCGTATCCTCGATGGCAAAGCCGCCGATATTAATAGCTTCAACTACGCGATGGCGGTTAAAATTCCGCCTAACAAACTCGAATTTTCCAAGGGCATTCCGAAAATCGGTAAAGTTGGATTTGGCTTTCAATTAAACGGCAAGTTGACTTTTTACCCGTTCACGAAGAAAAAAATTAATGACACGTATGGTGGCGTAAATCTCATAGCCGGCGAGAAAAAGTACGCCATTAAGGTCGGCAGCAAAAGCTCTGCCACATGGAGAAAAGGGGAATGGGATTACGACGAATGGAAAGCCTATATGGCGTTTTCACAAACGATTGAAATTTGGCAGCTCTCCTTTTTCGGGACATTGCCGCCGGAGACCAAAAAAGTCATTGAAGCGATTCCCTTTGCCGGGCCGGATATCCGCAAAGGATTAGAAGGTTTTAAGGCTTCGTTGGAAGCCGAGCCAACTCTCACAGGTGCTGCCAGCCTCGGGTTAAAGCCGGAAGATCCTTTTATTAAAAACTGGACGCTCAATGGAGAAATGGATGTTCGGCTTTCCCTTAATATGGCACTGGAAATTACGGCTTTGGGAAAATTCGGCGCAAGAGCACTTTTGGGCGGGAAAATTGACTTGGGCGTTCAGTCCCCCGCGACCCCGACTTTTTATACCTGCAAAGGTCAAATCTATGTCGGTGCCGACCTTTACTTTGCCTGCTTCGAATCCAATTTCCGCTATGCGCTGCTGGAATTTAACCTCAGTGCCGCCCCAAAAAATATCTTGCCGCCTATCAACACTTCGAAATCCAACGAACTCACGGCACCGCTTTTTCAGATTATGAAAATCCCCGAGGAAGATGAATTTTTTCCGCTTCAAGGTCTCTCACAAAACTCCGTAGAGCACGTGAAGCCATCGCAAGAAATCACCGCATTGGCGAATCACTTCCGTCAAATATCCGCCCCCGCAATGCCTCAGGCAATGACCTTGCAATTAGGAAATGACCCCCATGACATCCAAATTAAAAGCTCTGCCACATTACCCATTGTCAATCATCTCTCGCCACTGGCATGGCCAAGCATGGCTGCCTCGCAGGATGCACAACTCGTAATTTTCGGCGTGGACACCCGTGAGTCGAATGTGAAGCCCCGCAATCCCGTGCAATTCAGCAAACTCCTGTGGACACTCTGCGATGCCAATGGGAATTGGTCCGCGCCGCAACCGATGCCTGCCGGGAATGACGCTGCCCAAATGATGGCTTCTGCCGCCTACAACAATGCAGATTCCTTTCTTGCTGTGTGGCAACAAATGCGTGACCCAAATTTTCAGGGAGAGGACCCAGGAAGCTGGATGAACCAAAATGAAATCGTCGCTGCAAAATTTGATCTGAAGGAAAAAACATGGACGCTGCAACCCATTTCCAAGTCCACTGCAGGTACCGGCGATTATTCTCCGCAGATCGCCATGGGCGCAACCATGCAGGGCAAAGCCGTTCCCGCCCTCGCTGTCTGGCTCCATGGAAAAATTCCGCCTATCAGCGCGTCAGGCGAAACTTCCACCGAGCCTGCAAACGTAACTTTCCATTGGTCCCGCTACCACAACAGCATTTGGAGCACGCCGGATTTCTCGACGACCGATGGAAATATGCAGGCTCTCAAAGCACCCAAGGGACTCCTGGCGTTTGATCTCGCCGCCACGGAGAATGCCAATATTTTGGGTGGCGTACTCGTCTATTCCTTCGTCGCAGCCGACGGCACGACGAAACTTGCCTGCCGTTATTTCTACGAACAACTTCCTCACGATTCTCAGCAACAGTCCCACCCGCCCATTTGGGGGCCCGAAGTCATCATTGCCGATCAAGGAATCAATCTCGATCCGATTGTCGAAATGCGCCAAGTGAACAGCGGCTTTATCGTGTGGAATCAAAATGGCAATCTCGTGAGCACAGAATTTCGTCTCAGCACAAGCACGTCGAAATTTGACAAGCTAACGGTGATTCGAAAGGCCCCAACCGGCAGTGAGTTTTACAACATTCATGCCATCCCATTTAAAGTCGGCGAATGGTCGGGTGGCAAACTTAAGGACCAAGCGATCGCGTGGAATGAACAGACGGATGATGGCCCGAGTATTGTGCTTACGGTTTATGATGCATACACCAGCACATGGAGTGAGCCCTTCTCCCTCACACCCGGAGATGCCTTGGAATCACTTTATGATCTTAAGAGCGATCGAAATGGCAACCTCATGCCGCTCTATGTTCATACCGACTTGAGCTATGAGAACGTAAAGACTCAGGATGAAAATGGGAATGCCGTACAAGTCGAGAGCGCACCGGTTCCGGAAGCCGAAAGCCTACGCATCGGAAAATTCCGCCCTTTGCGAGCTGTTGGTTTTGCATCCAATGGATTATCCACCACCTCGGAGGAGTTTATGGGAGGCACCAAGGTTAACCTAACGGCTTCTGTCTCAAATTATGGCATTCTCGGGGTTAAGCCGCTGACGGTACGTTTTTATCAGGGCAATCCCAAAACCGGCGGAAATGAAATCGGCAAAAAGGACACTCAGGTTCTCCCGGGAGGTGCCACCGCACAAGTGACAATCGAATGGGATTTACCTGAGGATATTTGGGAAAAAGATAATGCGGCCACCGAAATTTATGCTGTGTTAGATACCAACCATCCCAGTGCCGCAACGAAGATTATCGGAGACACCGCCAGCCTTTATTTGGAAGGAATCCGTCTCGATGCCAGCGTCGAAGCAAAAACCCTTTTAGCCGATGGCTCCTTTAGCGTGGAAGTTGGCATCCAAAATTCCGGCTTCCCCAACACGGGTTCCTTTCCCGTGGTCATTTATGATTACGCAGGCATTCACGAAATCACACGCGGAATGATGCCACGTGTCGATGCCGGAGGCTTTGAACAAGTCACTCTCGAAATGCCTGCCGGAAGTGCAGGAACAGCACCCGAAGGAAAAGATTTTTTGGTGAAAATAGACCCTGAAAACACTCTCAAACTTTCCGGTAATCCGAAATTGGAGAAAAAGCTCCATGTAAAATCTAAGCCATGAAGGTCTCCCCCTTCCGCATCAACGGATGGACTGAGACAATTGTGGAAAGAGCCATCTCCGCCTTCGGTTCCGGTTTGACCGTGTTTGTATTTCGATCGCAGGCGAACCGGAGCAACACGGTGATAGTGCTGCCTCTCCTAACCAAGACAATCTTGGTTGGCAGTAACCGCGCCCAATCGGGCGCGGTTGCCGGAAACATCCGCAACTTTTTACACCACGATATGTCGCGTTAGTTCTCTGCTGCGGAGAAGGTGAATTTGTAGGTATCCGCAGGAAGCGGGCCCGAGCCGTCGGCTTTCATCACTCGATCGGTATTGAGCAGGAGTCGTCCGACATCTTGCCGACCCAGCCGCCAAATACGCAGCTTATCGCCATTCTTAGCAACAACGGGAATCGTGCGTCCGTCTTTTACCACAGCCGTGACCGGCGTCCCCAAGAATGTTCCCAGCGCATCGTCGCCTTGCACGCGGTAAAATACCTTGGCCAAATCCTTGCCCGTGTCCACATAGACCACAGGCAAATTACTCCAGCGGCCTACCGTGGGACTCGGGCTATAAGTCCCCGTACCCGTGACAGGCTTCGTGCCTGTTTCAAGGTCGTAGAGATCAAAGCCGTCCTTCGATACATTCTTGATGGTGAATTTGCCATTGGCTTCCTTCACGCCGATCACTTGATCAATCAGCACCTTCTCATTCTCCGCGAGGTGATGCGGCGCATCAGTCGTCACGTGAATGGGGGTGCCACTTTTAACGAACTTAATGGCACTTGGCAGCGTGTCTGTTTCATCTCCAGAGAACTTCGCATCGGCTGTTACCGGCCCATAAGGTGCTTGGATGGCCCACACGTTTTTATTCACCAACCCTTTTTCTCCGGCAACGGTGAGAATCAGGTTGTTGGCCCCACCCGCCCCAATATCGGCGGTGTCATCATCTACGGAGAAGCCATAGCCCGAGAAACCAAGTTCCACATGAACAAACCAGACGAAAGGATCGAGGTTAAAGACATTGTACGTCTGACCTCCCGTGGGCTCGGCGGGATCGGGATACCAGTGCAAATGCTTGCCTTTTGCATCCACAACATCGGGATATTTGGTGAAGTCGCTCACCCCGCGTAAAACGGATTTGATGAGATCACGAATCATCGCAATGGCCATCTGACCATCCACCGAATCTTTGGCGGGTTGATCAAATATGTAGCCCATATTAGCACCAATAATGTCCTGCATGAATTTGCACTGGCTGTCGTTGTTTTTGTGCCCAATCTGATTCATGGAAGCCATGATGAGATAAACCGCTTGCGAAAATTCGTAAGGACGACGCCACTCATCTTCCTTCGCAAAATTGAATTTGAGGAGCGGATATCCGGGCTGCCCTGCTTTGGGAGTCCAAATCAATGGATTGTAAGTCGGTGGCTCAATGGTAAACTTTTGATTCAGCGCAGGATTTCTTGCCACTTGACTTAGAACAGCAGATTTCTTATCGCTGGCGACTTGGAGAATGACTGCCGCCCCTTGATGTGGCCCCGTTTCTGTCATCGCATCATCCAATCCAGGCCCCTTCACCGCCATCCCTGGTACCAAGCCGGGTACGGGCTGAGTAAAAGAAATCGTCGCAGAACGAACTTCCATCGAACCTTGAACCGTAATGGGCGCCGTGGGCGCATTGGGATTTTTATCCTTCCAATGATCCAAATAATACTGCGCCCATGAATACCAAAGTCGCAGCATCGTATCCGCCGCATAATCATTAACCGGACGCGTAAAAACATACGTCGTCATATCGCTTGTGTTGGCGAGCGGCTTGCTCAAGGTGACGGTGTAAGCTTTTGGATCCTTAGAAATCACGGTCGTACCCTCTTGGATGGGATTGGGCTTGGGTTTTTCGGGTGCCGGGTTGGCCGTGACAATCATGCCCGGCTGAATAAAATCCATCTTCGCTTTTCCTTCCTGAGGGTTGAGGCTCAATACTGCATTTCCTTTGGGGCTTGTTGTCGCCGAGTTGCCCAAAGCCAAAAATTTGGCACCCGTTCCTCCGCTAGAAAGCATGAACTTTACCGTCGTCCAATCCCCCGCTTTCTCATAACTCCCCGGCGTTGCCTTGAGCGGACTTTGAGCAAAGATATTGGCGCCGGATGGAATTTTTATGGGCTGCTTCGCATCCCCCGAAGGATTAGGGATATTGTAAAAAGGCCACCCTTTCCCTCCAAAATACTGTCCCAATAACTTGTTGGGTTTCGTTTTATCACCCTCCGCCGTAAACTCACGAATTTTAGCTTGGAGAGATTCAATGTTGCCAATGGAACCCGTCCAGCCATTGGGTTCAGGCTGCGAACCCGGCGTCCAACGTCCATTTTTATTGGGATCGGGCATCGCTCCAGAAATCGGCGGGAGCACCCAAGCATCCGTCACCTCCATCGCCAATGGGAGATAAAGATTGTCCACATTCGACACATCATAATTAATCAATGTCACCAACTCGGTATCCGGAATTTGATCCTTCGTCTTAAGTTTAACCATGTATTCATGATCGCGGATCGTCCACTCCGCGAGTTGGTCTTCGGAATCATCATTGGGTGCCTCCGCCAAAGTATCCGTCGCCCGATACCACATCACCACACCATCTTTGCTCTGCGCCGGCGCAATGGCGCGGATGGAAGCCGGACGATATCGCAACGGATTGGGATCGGTCGTCGTTAGGTACGTGCCATCGGTGCCAATACCAATGCGTGCGCCATTCCAAAATACCAAAGGCAATGACACCGTGATGCTTTGCCCCGCCTTCAATCCGAAATAACAAGTGTCACCTTCCTTGTACCCAATATAGCCACGGTATTCCTTATCCGTGGGATCGTAGGGATCATAGAGCCCTTCGGTGGAACCTTCCGCTGTTGTTTTAGAATTCGGATTACGCATGATCGGATACACCGTCTTGTCGGAATTATTTACGATCGTCAGCGTCTTGTTGGGAATCGTATTCCCCTGCGGGTCCTTTCCGTAAGTAAGGACTTTTCCCGTTAATGTCCCCGGCCCCGGATTGGGATCCCAAGGCTGCGGCTTACTTGGATCCGTCACTCCCGTGGTGCCGGTAGGCATCGGGATTTTCTCCTCCGCTCTCGCAGGTGAAAAAAACAAGGACGTGCTGGCTGCAAGCACAGCACCCATGAGCAGGCGATGACGTTTTGCTTTCATAAATAATTTCGAGGCCGTCAAAATTCCACGGCTTTTCCAAAAGAAAAATCACTTCGTGATTAGCGGCAGTTAAGAGCGGGATGAGCGGTCATCAGCACCTCCCACCCAAAGAAAATCAGTGCTTGCGCTCCGAAGAAATCACTAAAAATGATCCGCAATTTCGCACGCATCTCACATCCGATCTCATCTCCTCCCCAAAATTGAATCGCATCGGCGCAGCCAAAGAAAACGAACCTTTCCTACCATCCATCCGCAATTTTCGACGCTTCGTCACATTTCCATTGAGGTGATGTTTTTCTTCGGAGACTTCAATGCGATCAGACATTTCATGCGTTTGAATCACCCAAGTTGTAAGCGTTATAGAAGGGAGTCCGCCGAAGGAAAAAAAGATCCGGTGTCCTCCTCCCCTTCCACGTCGCCCCAAAGCCAGCTTCCTTTCCGCGCTGTGTTGCTTGATGACAATCCAAATGATCGCGATCACGTGCGTGCCATGCTGCGACGCCATCCTTCGATCCAACTTGCCGGTGAAGCAACCACGTTGAAGCAGGCTCTCGAAATGATAAGTCAGAAACGAATTGATGTTATGTTCCTCGAGAGCGAAATCAAAGGACGCTTTATCCTCGAAGAATGCCCCCTGATTCCTGCTGCCGTGAAATTAATTTTCCTCACCAACCACCAAATGGCCGCCGTGCGTGCCTTTGAATTGGAAGCTCTGGACTTTCTTCTCAAACCCCTGTCGTCCTCTCGCCTCAACGAAACCATACGTCGCCTTCTTCGCATTGATTGGCAACGAACATCAACGCCACCCCTTTTGAAAACGGACAACAACGCGTCGGCACTTATCCCCTTTGAACGCGGACGTCGCGGTGCCTCACTCAGCGAAATTTCCCTCATTCAAGCATTCGGCAATTACACTCGCGTCACCTTCGACAAAGGTAAAAGCGAAATCGTTTTGCGCTCACTTGCAAAATGGGAGCAGTTGTTGCCCATGCCTCCCTTTCTTCGCGTGCATCGCAATGCCGTCGTCCACACAAACAAGGTTCGTGCTCTCGATGACATCAATGGCTGCAGTGTTCTGCGCTTAGACAACAATGAGGAAACCATCCCCGTAAGTCGCCGCTGTTTGCCGGAAGTTCGCCAAGCTCTTTTTGCCCAGCACTAATTTAACCGCTCATCCAATCTGCGACTACCGCTTGTCCCCTTTGCGTCGCCTTCCGCGTCGGAGGCTCTCATGCTCCCGTTGTGTCCGTGTCATGAACACCCACAATCCGCCCAACTTTTCTGAAATGACGCGTCGAGAAATCGAAGATTATCTTATCGAATTAGCGATGGTGAATCCTCTGTTTCGCGAACAACTTCTTGCCGAACCCACACGCGTTCTACGTGATCTCGGCCTTCCCGTAGGCGACAATGTGCATATCTGCGTTCTCGAAGAAGAACCGCAGTCCTTTTACCTCGTGCTGCCACGTGTACTGGAAGACCGAGAAAACGCCCAAGACTCCTGCGCCTCTACGTATCCCGCGAACAACACCACCGATATGTTTCGCTTTTTTCATGGCTACGCATAAATCGAGGGAATCAAAAACTCACCGACGCATTTTGAAATCTGCCATGATTTCAGCGGGTGCGTGCCCCATTTGGAGAAGCTCCCCCATGCGGCGCATCGCGGGTGCCGTATGATTGAAAAAACGTTTGTAAGCACGGCAAAGATAATTCAGCCCCGCTTCTCCATCCGGCGTGCGAATAAAACGATGCTTCGGACACTCACCATGACATAAAGAACGCACCTCACATTCTCGACAATAACGCGGCAGGGTGTCGGCTTTGTCATTGCCAAATTTTTGCTGGAACTCCGAATTTACCATCGCGCCCAGTGTATGATTCAAAATATTTCCGAGCTTGAAATTCGGGTACACGTAATGATCGCACGAATACACATCGCCATTGTGCTCCATCGCCAAAGCCGTCCCGCATTTTTCCTCAAAATAGCAAAGTCCGCCCCCCACCCCCATCGTATTCCCCAGCGTCACATCGAAAATTTGCACAAATGTCCGCCCCACATCGCGCTTAATCCATTCGTCAAAAATCGTGCAAAGAAACTCCCCATATTGTTTTGGTTCCACACTCCAATCGGTCACGGGCATTCGCGCCGTGCCTTCCTCATCCGCTCGCGGCGGCATCGCCAAATCCAGTCCTAACTTTTTCGCCTCTGCATCCGGCAAACGCTCGACGAGCGGAATAAATTGAATAAACCCCGATCCCGTGTCCCGCAGAAATCGGTAAACTTCCAACGGCTTGAAGGAATTGATCCGATTCACCACCGTGAGCGTGTTAAAGGCCACGTGATGTTTTTTAAGAATCCGCAATCCCGTGATCACCTGCTCATACGACCCTCCCCCTTTTTTATCCACGCGATAGGCATCATGCAAACGAGGCGGCCCATCGAGGCTCAGACCCACGAGAAATTGATGCTCCGCAAAAAACGTCGCCCATTCCTCATTCAACAATGTGCCATTGGTTTGAAACGCATTGAAAATGGTTTTGCCGTGAGCATATTTTTTCTGCAAAGCCACGACCTTTCGAAAAAAATTAACGCCCAGCAATGTCGGCTCCCCTCCCTGCCACGCAAAACTCACCTCTGGCACATCCTGCTGCTCTATGTATTGACGGATATACGCCTCAAGCACCTCATCAGTCATTTTGAAATTCTCATTCGAGGGAAACAGCCGCTCCTTTTCCAAATAAAAGCAATACTTACAATCCAGATTACAAAGCGGCCCAATAGGCTTCGTCATCACATGAAACGCGCGCCCCGCCGACGACGTATGAAAAGTGGATGCTGTCATGTTGCCCACAGCATACTCAATAGCTCTTGGTTGAACGAGGCGGCTTTATTCTTGGAGGGAAATCGGGATGTAGGCTCCTCCGGAAATTGTCTTTGGGTACCGCACCCATCTCGAGTGCTGTTTCCCGCGCCCTGAATGAGCGCGATATTGATGCGCTCCATGGGAAGACACCTGACACGCCCTGAACTTGGCCTTTAAAAGCTCCTGACGAACTATCGGCGTTCGATTCACCACCCACGGTGTTCGACGGAATCAAAAAAGCGCGAAATCGCATCGTTTCGCAAAGCGTGGGTTGCCCCAATGTCTCGTAAAGGGATCACCGAGAGCGTTTGTTCATTGTCGGTTACTCCCTGACGCGTATCCATAAATGCTGTGATTTCCTTGCTTCGAGCATCCAAGGCATGCCGCAAATCTTCCGCTTCGGTAAATTTGGCAACAAAATGCCTGCGCTTTTTCCGACTCAAGGCCTCAAGCATCACATAATATTCCTGCACTAATGCGGCGTAGAGCGGATGCGCTCGAAAGCCGAGGCGTTGCAAATCCACTGCCGCCTTTTCGAGAAGAAATCTCCCCTCAGCCTCACGTCCCAAATTAAGCACCACCTTGGCAAAATCGAGATCGCTATCCACTGTTTGTAAAGATTCGAGGACTGCAGAAAGTTTTTCTGAAGTTTCACGAGCAGAGAGCATTTCCACGCGTTGAGGGGAGGAAAGCCGCGCCACAGCCAGTGCCCACAGGCGTGCCATTCGTGTAGAGTCAGCAACAAGGTCTGGCCACGTCTGAGCAAATCGTTCCACGGCGTCTTTCTCCGGCTCGGCAAGGGTAAGGTTTTCCAAAATTTTCCTCCGTCCCTCGGGTTCTTCGATGAGGCTTTGAAAAAGGGCGAGGCTTTGAGCCGCATGAAGTTCACGGGCATAACCGCGCAATGTTTCAGGATTTTGTGCGAGGAATTTTTCTAATTTCGGCATTCCTTTTGTTTCAAGCATCGAGGCATAGAGCTGTGCCGCGTCGGAAGAATCATGGCGCGTAAGTGCGGCAGACAAAGCTGCGGCCAGCCATGTGGGCGGATAAACAAAGCGCTGGCCTACAAATTGCTGCTGACGTAATGCCCATTCAAGAAACATGGCACGCAAAAGAGCCGCATCAACGCTTGCCTGATCCTTCGCGGCTGCGGGTGAGATATCCACCTGAATTTTTCGTCCTGCTTCGCCCGCATTGAAAACCTGAACAAGCACATCCGGCTGACGCAGTCGTTGGCCATCGGTGGGCGTCAAAATGAGCAGGATAGGGGCACGCCACAAATCTCGGGACTCCAACTCGCGCAGCATCCCCGTTTTTAACTCCTCGGCCCGACGTGCTAAATTAGACCTTTCCTGACGGGTTCCACCGAAGACAGTAAATTGTTTAGACACGCTCACGAGGCGATTTTCCGGCTTGAGCATTTCGGGGGAAACCGCTTGCCCATACATAACGCCGAGAAATATCTCGGCCAACATCGCCCCACAAAGGAAAGTCCGCCTCACCGTTTCTTGCCCGGCCAGCGAACAACCACCGCGTCGGGAGTTATCTCAATCGCAGAAGCCTTGGAGAAATACGAAAGCGGACGACTGAGTGCTTCGGCCATTCCGCTAAAATGTACCTGCACAGGCCATCCCAAATAAGGCGGTATAATGAGGCGTCCGATAGAATACTGAACCGGCTCCAAGGTATAACCGTCCATGCGTCGCACGGGTTTGTATTCCGCCTTCATAAACACAGGAAGCGATCCCACCGGAAGCTCCGCTTCCAATCCCACACGCAAAACCCCATCACCAGGTAAAGCATAAGCCCCCCTAGGGCGCAGCGAGTACGTGTTTTCGGGTTGCTTAAACTCAATGACCGAAGCAAACCACATAGCAACATCGTCTGCCGTCCATTTGAAAGTCACCGCACCCGGAGAAGTCGAAGCCGTTTCCATGGTTTCGGTAAAACGCCCCGCACGCTCTGCATCTTTTTCGGCGAGGGAAGGCCAACTTTCGGGAGCTTGAAATGCACGTACCACCATCAAAATCAGAGCGACTAAAATGGCGAGTTTCACGAGCGCATACAAACGAGACCCGAGAACCTGAAGCCCTTCCTTCAATCTCCAGGGGCGTTTGGAGCGAGTTACGGCCGACGGCGGAGTGAAGCCTCCGGGAAGTGCTGTTGATGCTTCTTCCTCTGAGCGCTCCAATTTTTCTCCACAGCTGTGGCAATAAACGCGAGTCGGATCGTTATCGAATCCACAATGAGTGCAACGTAAAGTCATGATGATTTAAGATTTTGCAGGAGTGCTTGAAGACGTGGAAGAAGATGATGAAGAAGATGAGGACGGGCTCGCGGCGGGGGTGGAGGAAGGCACCGATTTTTCTGCGGGTTTCGATTCTTTAGTACTCCCACTCTCACTCTTTGCCGCCTTCTTATAGCCGTCGCTACGGTAATCGGTGATATAAAATCCGCTACCTTTGAAAAGAAGGCCCGCGCCCGTACCCAGCAGTCGTTTCACAGCACCGTGACCCCAGGGTGTCATTTGGCATTGCGCCTCAGGGCATGTCTTCAATGCCTCCGCTTTCATGGACTGAAAAAGCTCAAAGTTTTTCCCGCATTTCGAGCAGGTATATTCGTAAGTGGGCATAAGGCAAAAAGAACTAATCCCAAAAATTAGGCGTTTCGGCAAGTGTCCATAAAACGACGCACGCCCCACAAATGGAGCGTGCGCGATATTATCCGAAAGAAACTTTACCGAATCAGCGGCCCTAGCAAGAGGGCAACGACAGAAACCAACTTCAAAAGAATGTTCAAGGACGGTCCTGCCGTGTCCTTAAACGGATCACCCACCGTATCGCCCACCACGGCGGCTTTGTGAGGGTCGGAGCCTTTGAAGTACTTTTTCCCATGAATCTCCACGCCTTCCTCAAACATTTTCTTCGCATTGTCCCACGCCCCGCCGGAGTTGGCTTGAAAGATGGCAAGTAAAACGCCAGACACGGTGACGCCGGCCAATAACCCACCGAGTGGCTCCGCACCTGCACCGGTGAACCATTTGAAAGCAAAGCCCACAATCACTGGCGCCAAAACCGCCAACAATCCAGGCACCACCATTTGTCGAATTGCTGCCTTCGTGGAAATATCCACGCACACATCATACTCCGCCTTCCCATGCGCTTCGTCGAAAATTTTTCGGTCTTCCTCACTCCATGCCTCATGCTCCATTCCCTCATTACGTCGCATCACTTCCAGCGCACGACGCAAAGGAGTGATGTCCGCAAATTGACGTCGCACTTCTTGAATCATCGCCATCGCGGCACGCCCCACGGCATCGAGTGCCATGGACGAAAATAAAAACGGCAGCATGGCGCCGACAAACAACATGGCCATGACAGAGGCATGAGAAATATTAATGCTCTTGAGTCCGGTGACTGCCATGAACGCACTAAATAAAGCCAGGGCCGTCAAGGCTGCCGACGCAATAGCAAAGCCCTTCCCAATGGCCGCCGTCGTGTTGCCCACGGCGTCAAGTTTGTCCGTGCGACCGCGAACTTCTTTCGGGAGCTGAGCCATCTCCGCAATGCCCCCGGCATTATCCGAGATTGGCCCATAAGCATCTACCGCAAGTTGAATACCCGTATTGCTCAACATTCCCACGGCCGCAATGGCAATGCCATAAAGTCCGGCAAGCTGATACGCCGCAATGATAGCCGCGCCAAGAATCAAAATCGGAATAGCCGTCGAGCGCATTCCGACACCAAGGCCGGCGATGATGTTGGTTGCGGTACCTGTGAGGGATTGACGCGCAATGGTAAGTACCGGCGGTTTTCCGGTGCCGGTGTAGTATTCCGTCACTAACCCAATCCCCACCCCCGCCAACAACCCCGCAATTGTCGCAAAGAAAACACCCGATGCCGTACGCGTTACACCATCCTCCACCCACTGCGCCGGCAATAATCCCGTGATGAGAAACCAACTGGCTACGAGGAGAAGTGCGGCAGCAACAAATTGCCCCATATTCAATGCCGCCTGCGGATTGCCCCCTTCGCGAACACGCACAAAGAAACAGCCGATAATTGAAACCACAATCCCTGCAGCCGCAATGAGCATGGGCAGTATGGCTGCGGTTAATCCGCCAAATGGCAGTTTTTGAAATTCCGGCAAAGCCACCATGGTTGCCGCAATCACCATCGTTCCGACAATGGCACCCACATAGGACTCAAAAAGGTCCGCTCCCATCCCCGCCACGTCGCCGACATTGTCACCCACGTTGTCGGCAATCGTCGCGGGGTTAAGCGGGTGGTCTTCGGGAATCCCCGCCTCGACTTTCCCCACAAGGTCTGCACCCACATCCGCTGCCTTCGTATAAATCCCCCCACCCACACGCGCAAACAACGCAATGGATGACGCCCCAAAGGAAAATCCTGTCAGCACCGTCAACACCTTCGATACCTCCGACATCGTGCCTACGCCAAAAAGATGACCATACCATATAAAAAGCGAGCTCAATCCCAGCAGCCCCAAGCCCACCACCCCCATGCCCATCACCGACCCCCCATTAAATGCTACACGCAATGCCTCATTCAACCCCGTCCGTGCCGCATGGGTCGTACGCACATTTGCCTTCGTGGCAACACGCATCCCAATGTAGCCCGAAAGTGCAGAGCACACGGCACCCGCCGCAAAAGACAAGGCAACGAGAGGACTCGATTCCGGCTCTGCAAATCCCTGCCACGCGAGCAGCGCGGCGACGATTACGACAAAAAGGGCCAGCACACGGTATTCCGCACGCAAAAATGCCATGGCACCCTTCACAATGAATCCGCCAATCCTTTGCATCTCTTCGGTGCCCGCAGGCTGACGACTAATCCAGCGAGCGCGGGCAAAGGTGAATCCGAGGGCGAGAAGCCCGGCGAGTGGTAACAGGTAAGCGAATTTATTCATGATGGTGTATGAGCTAAGAAAGTCGGAAGTTTATCACCCGTTGATTCTGTCACCAAGTGTAAACACATCATATTAATGAGGCATCTTATATTTGGCTGAATCAAAGTAGTTTTCGTAAGGATAGCTGACGGTAATAGGCATGCTTATCCAATTGCTGCATTTGCCCAATGGTGAGAGTTTGCAAATTAAGGCGATTTATCAAATGCCGTAGAAGCACCAAGCAAGCCACCGCATCGAAGAGGGCATCATGCCAATCCAAAGTCGGACATAGCTCCCGCACTTCTGCTTCCAAACCGAGTGTTGTCACGACAAAGCCCAATGAATGATCCTGCAAATTCGGAAGCACCGCACGGCTCAAAGCGAGAGTGTCCAACCACGGCGAAAATCCATGCATCGGAAACACCCGCAAAAACCGTTTTTCCGTCCCCGCGCCATGAGCAACAATCACGGCACCGTTAAGCCGCACCTTAAACTCGGGCCATAATACCAACATCGTGGGGGCATTTTTAAGAGCATCATCGCCGATGTGATGTACGGCACTTGCCGACGGTGTGATGGAAACGACAGTGCGAATGTAGCTTCGGAAAAAATTTTTACGAAATCCTTCGACGACGCTCCATGACGCCATTCCCACTTGCACGGGTTCGTCGGACTGACCTTCTGTGGCTCCGGAGCTTTCGAAATCCAATGCTGACCACGTCGCATCGCGTACGAACGTGTCGAGTGTTGTCATGAATCCGCCGGTTTCAAACCACGCGCTTTCCGCTCTCCCGCCGCCGCCGAGCGCAAAAGTTTTTCCGTCATTTTCCATCCAATGCACCCATCCGTCACCGACACGCCATAACGCAGTAGATTGCGATCGGCGAGTACCGGCTGATTCCCTTCCTCAAGGTAACTCTCCAACATGCCGCCAATCACGGATGAACGCCCGCGATGCCGCTGCGCTAAAATGTTCTTCCACACCACGCCCTGTCGCCTCGGGTCTTTGGCAGAATTGGCATGGCTGCAATCCACCATAAAACGCGGTTCCAACCCGGCCTCACGCAAACGCCGTTCCGTTTCTGCTGTGTGCCGCGAGCTGTAATTTGCGCCCTCGCGTCCGCCTCGCAGCACAATATGCAAATCCGGATTCCCCACCGTGCGTACCATGCTCGTATGCCCCTCTTCATCAATCCCGAGAAAACTATGCGAATTTTTCGCCGAGACCAACGCATCCAAGGCGGTCTGAATACTGCCATCGGTACTATTTTTGAAACCCACCGGCATGGACAAGCCACTCGCTAATTCACGGTGCGTTTGTGATTCTGTCGTACGTGCGCCAATGGCCACCCAGCTGACAACATCGGCAATGTATTGCGGAATGATCGGATCGAGAAACTCCGTGGCGGAAGGCAATCCTAAGGCTGCAATATCGAGGAGCAATTTTCGGGCCTGACGCAATCCCGTATGCAGGTCAAAAGTCTGGTCCATCCGCGGATCATTAATCAGCCCTTTCCACCCAACTGTTGTGCGAGGTTTTTCAAAATAAACCCGCATAAAAATGCAAAGAACATCATTCAATTCATGACGCAACACCGCAAGTCGCCGTGCATAATCAAGAGCACCTTCAGGATCGTGAATGGAACACGGGCCTACGACCACGAGGAAGCGTTCGTCGGCACCATGAACAATGGCCTGCGCTTCAGAACGCCCAAAGGCGACCGTTTCCCGCACGGCTTCGGGAACAGGCAGCGCGTCTTTCACCGTCACCGGCGAAACTAAACGTGTGTAGCGGCGAACGCGCACGTTTTCCATGGGGATAGAGCGACGCGGCTTAGTGGAACGACTTTTTGACGGCATGGTTTTAATCAAAATGAAAAGGTCTCATTAAGCCCGAAAATGACACGTCGTGCAATTCACGACTGCGCAAAGGCTTTGCGAGCGAGCGTCGGCGAGGATAGTTTTATGAAATGTCCGTTTCGGAAAATCCATCGTCGTCGTCCGGTTTCTCACGTCGACTCGAAGGTATCTTGCGAAATTTTTACCGAGCACGTCACGCGGGGGAGTCGTTGTTTCGGCGCGTTCTGCGGCGTCCGCGCACTGTGGCAGAAGCTCCGAATTTGCTGCCCTTACTCATTAAAGTTCTCGCCGGTTTTGCCCGTGTGGATGGAGAATTGCTCGAGGATGAAATTGACTCCAGCCTCGGCTTTTTACGCTACGATTACCCCGAAGCGGTTTATTCGGAGCTGCGCACGCTTTTTCGTCAGGCCTTGCAGGAAAAGCCGGACCTTTCCGCGATGGCTCGCGAACTGCGCGGGCGACTGAGTGAAGACCGCAAAATCCTTCTCGGCATCCAGCTCTACGATTTGGTGCATCGTGCCGGCATGAACAAGGACAACATGGCTGCCTATTACTCGTTCATGGAACAGCTGGGTACGGCGTCGCAAGCCATTGATATCGTCTATCAACTCAACAGCGATGCCTTACCTCCGGAGAGTGAATTTTACGAAGCAAATGCCAGCCCGCTGGAGGCCATTATCTTTGGCTCAGGCAAGAATGTGGATGTGCCTATGCGAGAATTATCCGGCGACAATCGCCTCGCCACTTATCGTCATGGTGAGCTGATCCTCGTCAAAAATCTCTGCGATCATCCTGTCTCCGTGCAAGGCCGCGCCCTGCGTCCGGGAGAGTTTTCTCGCGTTTACCCCGGGCAGCGCATCGTCGTGGATGAGCATGTACTCACCTACCAAGACCTCGTTTACTATTTCAACGCCAAGAAAAATGTCTCTGTCGCCCACATTTTCGTCACAGTTACGGACAAAAACGAAATCCTGTTGGAAAAAAGTCAAACACGGGATAGTTCTCTCGAAGTTCGTTTTGGACTCAAAATTCTCGTCGTCGCCCTCAAAGATGTCCCCGCAACTCTCAATGGTCACCGCCTCATCAAGGGAGAAAAAATTGAAGCAGTACTCGAAGATAAAATCATTTTCGATAATGACACCGAACTTTCTTTAAGTGACCTCCGTCGTCAGGCGCGTTCCTATGGTGGACGCTTTCACCTCAAGCAATCCAAGACGACCTATCTCGTATCTAATAATCCCGCGCTGCTCGATGAGGATGACATTCTCCTCGCTCCGGGTGCAGGGAGTGAAATTTTGCTGAGTATTTTCTGCGATTTTGAGCGGCTTGTCGGGCGCTTAGAAGTTCTCAAAGCCGACCACCCCGTACTCATTGGCGAAACTCCCATACGGAATGAATCCCCACTGCACGACGGAGACCTCATCCAAATTGACAGCACCCAAGCCCTGCGGTGCAATTTTTCCGAACGTTTGCTGGAAGAAGAGCGCAATGTCATTCATCACCTCGACGTTCGTGATCTCATTTGCCGATTTAACAATGGCAGCTTCGGTGTGGATGGTGTGAGTTTTTCCGCCACACGCGGAGAAATGATTTGCGTGATGGGTGCGAGCGGCTCAGGAAAAAGCAGCTTACTTCGTGCTATTGCCGGACAATTCCCCCCCGTGCGTGGCGAGGTTTTGTTCAATGGCAGTCCGCTCTATGGCAATTTCGAGGCCCTCAAACAATATGTCACTTACATTCCACAATTTGACGCCTTTGACGAACATCTCACCATTCGTGAGAACCTCAATTTCGCGGCAGCCATTCGCTCCCCTTACCTCTCCCGCCGCGAGCGTGGGCGACGGATTGATGGGAAACTCGCAGAACTTGGGCTTAACGAACGCCGCGACAGCGTCGTGGGTGCGACCCATCGCAAAACGTTGAGCGGTGGCGAACGGAAACGCCTCAATATCGGGCTAGATATGATTAGCTCTGCGGACATTTACCTTTTCGACGAGCCAACCTCCGGACTGTCCTCGAAGGATTCGGAGCACGTCATGGAAATCATCCGCGCCATGGCCCACAACAAAATCGTCGTCGTTACCATCCATCAACCAAGTTCCAAAATTTTCCAAATGTTCAACAAAGCCATCCTGCTGGATCGAGGCGGGCGGATGGTGTTTTTCGGAACACCCACGGAAATGCTTTCTTACTTTGCCGAAGCGGAGCATCAGCAGCATTTCGGAACGCCCTTGGGAGGCTGTCCGTCCTGCGGAACCACACGCCCGGAGTTTGTTTTTGATGTTTTGGAAACACCGCTGCGTGATTTGAGCGGCGATGTGATTTACGAAGAAAACGACCGTGGTCAACTTGTTCCTGTGCGTCGTTATTCGCCGGATTATTGGCGCGATAAATACGAAGTGTGGCGGCTTATGCGCGATGTTCGACAACCCGCCGCCGAGGCATCCCCGCCGGATACGGAGGCAGCATTGTCGGAATCTCGCTGGTCGTGGCGCGGATTTTTACACCGCGAACTTCTTCAATTTCGCACACTCCTCGCACGTTCTTTTATCAGCAAACTTCGAAATCGCGGCAATCTACTCACCACGCTCGTAGAAGCACCGCTCCTCGCCGCTCTCATTGGTGCCGTGCTGCGTTATTCCGAATCGGGGCATTACGATTTCGCCTCTTCTTTTCACATACCTACGTACCTCTTTCTCGCGCTCGTTGTCGCCATGTTTCTCGGACTTACCAATAGCGTGGATGACATCATTCGTGATCGCCCGGTGCTACAGCGCGAGCGCAATCTTAATGTTCGTCTAGGCTATTATATTTTGGCAAAAGTTCTCACCCTTTCCTTATTTGCCGTCATCCAAAGCGTACTCTTCATCGTTATCGGCAATTACATTCTCGAAGTGCGAGGGATGTTTTGGATTTACCTCGTGGCAATGGGACTTACGGCCATCAGCGGGATTGCGATTGGACTCCTCATTTCCAGTCTCGTTCACGAGGGAAAAACAGCAGTCAATATCATCCCCATTGTACTCATCCCGCAGATCATTCTCGGCGGTGCTTTAATCAAATATGAGGAGATGAATAAGAACCTCGATTTCGTTTATTCCGTAAGTCGCTGGTTTTCGCAAAATCCCGATGCAGGCGTTCCGCGCAGTGATCTGCAAGTGCCACTCATTTGCGAATTCATGCCCATGCGCTGGTCTTACGAAGCACTCGTTTTTGCTCAGGCAAAATTGAATCCGCTCACCGGTCGCCAAGAGGCCATTCAACGGCAAATCAATCAGCTGGCCCGCATCACGCACCTCACGGAATCAGAGCAACAGCGTCTCGATGATCTCAAGGAACTTCTTGCGGCACTCTCGGGTTTACATGGTTACGACACACGGCAAATTTCCACGCGTTTGCGCGAAATTGACCGCGTCATCTATGGCGAATCTCCACCACCTGAACTTCTCGAACCTTCCGAAGGCGACATCAGCGCAGAACGATTGTTTGTTAATCAGAAAACCACGGACCTGGTGAATAAGGCAGAAATGGAGCAAAGCGATTATCGCGAAAGCCAATTTCTCAATGTGTTTTTTGGGCCAGAAAAACGCTATTTCGGTATCCAGTCGAGCATCCTAACTTTCAACACATGGGTGCTCATTGTCTCGTCGCTCCTCACCTTCCAAGTCCTCTACTTCGTCTTGCGTCATCAATTAAAACGTCAACTTGCATGATTCCACTCGAAGATAATTTCACCGATGTCTTACGCAAGGCGATGCACGGTCTCGGTCTCTCACCTCGCACGGCAGCGAAGGACGCAGGCATTTCCGAAAATGAGGTGCAAGAGCTATTGAATGGAAAGTTTGAAGAAGGCAAAGCGCGAGCCATGGCGACCGTTCTCAAGCTCCAAGGTGACGCTCTTGTACGTCTCGCTCGCAATCAATACGAGCCCCTCGTTGCTCTACCGGCATGGCTGGCAATGGTGACGACGCCTTTGGGAGACATGCTTGTGAATGCCTACATCGTGTGGGATCCGCAAACGCGACGAGGAGCAATTTTTGACACGGGAACTCGGGCTTCCGCAATTCTGAACGTTGTCCAACGCGAACAACTTGACGTTGCCGCAATTTTTCTTACCCACAGTCACCCTGACCATATTGCCGCACTGGATGAACTCAAACGTACTTTGGATGTCGAAGCCTGGTCGTCAGAAACGGAGCCTGTGCGCGGCACCAAAACATTTCGCCCAGGTGACTTGTTCAGTGCCGGACGTCATTTTATTCGCACGCGTTTGACTCCCGGGCACAGTCCGGGCGGGGCAACTTTTCTTATCGAGGGCTTAGAAGTGAAATTGGCTATCGTCGGCGATGCGCTCTTCGCCGGTTCCATCGGCGGCGTACATGACAACTATCCGGAAGCCTTGGAGACGATCCGTCGAGAAATTCTCGGGCTTCCCGAGGACACGATCCTATGTCCCGGGCATGGACCCCTCACTTCCGTCGCTTTAGAAAAGGCCAACAATCCATTTTTTTAATGTGCGGGTGGTGGTGGTGCTATCCCGAGCAGCTTCGCAAAATCCGGTGTGCCACGTATCATCAGGTACATCGGGTCGTTCGCAATGGCCGTTCGAGCTTGCATTCCGCCAAGCTGAATGGCCTTTTGGGCCGCCTCAAAAAAGGCGTTGGTCTGACGGTTTGCAAACTCGAAGCGTGCCAGAGCCACCATCGGACCCGGATCGTTAGGAAGAAGTGCCACCAGTTTGCGTGCCGCCTCAAGCCCAGTCTCCCATTGTGCGTTGGCCGAAGAAAAATCTACGGCGAACTTTAAGAAATCCACATCATTACCAAAGTTCTTCATGGCCTCCGCCAATAATGCCTTAGCCTCGGCTGGCTGCCCCGCCTCGCCATAGAGACGCAAAAGATTGGAGAGAAGCCCCCCATCAAGAGGATTCCCTTTCTGTTCGTTCTGCAGTGTCGCAATTTCACGATCTACCTCTCGCAAGCGCGTAACACGTTGACGCCCCTTGGTCAACATACGGTTATTGGGGTCGCCGGCAATGGCCTGATCCCACAAAACCTCAATGTCCTCCCAACGCTTCTGCGCCCGCAAAATTTCACTAAGTGCCATCAAGGACTCTAAATTATTGGGATGTAATTGGAGTGCCTGACGATAAGCACGCTCGGCCTCGGGCCACATTTTCCGCCAGCGGTAAATATTGCCAATGGAATTGCGCAATTTTGAAAATGATCGCTTTGCATCGAAATCCTCTTGGAAATTTTTGTCCCCCAGCAATCGCGTCATATAAGCATCCCAATAACGAAAATCTTCAGCAACAGCCTCAGGCGGGAGTTTCGCAAGTGGCTCTTTGTTGACGCGGTAAATCAACCCGTGCGGAACGGCATAGGGATAAGTCCACTCCATTGGAAAACTCTCCTCGATGAAAAACTCCCGCTGATCCTTATTGTGCTCAAAAATCCATTGCGCAATCGCCGCATGGTAGAGGACACCGATATTGGGATCCTGCGGATTGCTTCCGGGCGGAAGCTTCATCGAAGCATCACGGATAATTTCCATCATCTCCTGATCATTCGGCATGACCGTCGTTCCCACAGGATATTGCTTGTCACGCCCCAACCATTTTTCAAACCATCCCTTCGCCTCCGGACGCCCCGGCGCATAATGATCGTGGATGTACTTTTGATAAAAAGAATCTGCCAACGCATTTTGCGTTACAATGACAAGATCACGGCGGTCAAAGTCAGGGTCACGGCGAAATTTTGGCTCCACGAAACTTTCTCCGAGAATCATGTATGTCGGCACAAAACGCCCGGGATCTGTTCCACCAAAAACAAAAGCATCTTTGGGCAAATCTTTGAGCATGTCATGGCCGTACTCCCAGCCAAACCAATGACCACGCTGACTGCAAAGCGGCTCATTTTGAATCGCCGTCCATAAAGGTAACAGCGGCAACAACCACGCCATATACCGCAAAGTCGGCTTCGCTTCGGTCACACGCACTAGCACATAACCGGTACCCACGGCAGCAAGTAATGCAAACATCAGGTAGGCGTAACCATGGTAGGGAAATTGCAGCGACCACGCATCAATCGTGATATCCGTCCTCTCCATCACCGGCTGCAAAAACGCCGCCAGTAAAAAGCCAATAAAAAGCAGATAAAGAAAGGTTCGCTGACGTAAGGGCAGCCGAAAAATTGCCAAGACAGCGGCAAAGAAAGCAATGACCGCCCAAGGAGTGAAATTATGAATCAACTTGCCCCAGTAAAACGTGGAAAAAGCACGCCCCATCTCGAGAGTTGAAATACGCTCCGGATCCGGCGGAGGCGTAGGCTTTTCCGGTGCGGTTCCCATGCCTTTTCCTAAAAAGCGAACAATCAAATCCGAGAGGCTTCCGGAATATTGCGTGCGATTGATCGAATAGAAAAATCCTGCCGCCGTTCGCGTGTACCCCCAATTCATCGGGGGATTCGTCGCAGACGCAATGGACATGTAGGCATATGGCAAAAGCCCAAGGATCACAGCCAGTGGCACGAGGAAAATCAAACGTACATCCGTGCGTTGCCATTTTAATACGAGCAAAACGATCACGCCCGTCATGGCAAAATAGAAAAACCGCATGGCAGTGTGCCAGGTGGTGGCGTCATTGGAAAGCCATGCAAAACCGAGGTAAACAATCGAAGCACTAAGTGCCGAAGCCACGAACACATCCCAAAACACTTCGCGTCTTATCAGCAAGGGCACCAACAGCGGCAGCGGTGCCAGAGCCAGCGTGAGGTGATGATTGCTCATGCACAGCGCAAACGTAAAAAAGGTCATTAAAATCGGCACATCCCGCTCAGGACGGCGCACCCACCAGTACAGCGACGCAAAAAACAAGCCCACCAACAGGCCGTGAAGTGTGTAAACTTCGGCTATCACTGCCTGCGTCCAAAATGAAAAACTAAACGCAAACAACAGGCCGAAACTTGCGGCAATGACGCCGGCCGCTACCGACGATGCCTCGCGGCCCTTTTTACTCCAGTTAGGCATCATCCAGCGCAACATGCTGGAAGCTAGTAATGTCGTCACACCCACAGCTAAGGCACCGCAAAATCCACTGAATAAATTGACCTCCCACGCAGCGTTGCCGAGGGGAAGTATCAACTGGAAAAGCCACGCCAAGAGCGTCCACAAAGGGTAACCCGTCGGGTGCGGGACACCGAAATGTTGTGCGGCTGTAATAAATTCGCCGGAATCCAACAGACCGACATTTGGCTGGGCGGTATAAAAATAAACGACACCGCTCACGAATGCTGCAATGACTGCCGCCCATTTATCTCCTGGTGAATAAATAACCTCGCGATTTGAAATATTTTCCCCCGTTACGTCTTTTGATCGAGCCATACGAATAAACCCTACAGCAAACACCGTCCCCCTGCCCTCCGCAAGCTCCACGTTTCAGGCAAACACACCTTTTTGCATCGTGCTAGGCAAAGGAATAATACTTACCTGTTCAGCCCATACATGCCGTGGTTGAGGGGCGGCGGCAATAGCGCAGAGGGCAAAGGCTGTTGCTATGCGTGCGGTGTCCTCCAAAGAGCCACCCTGCATCCATGAAAAGAGGGCACCCGCCAACATGGCATCACCTGCCCCAAAGGTCGCCCGCACCTGCAGGGGCGGCGGCGTCGCCAAAATAGAACCTTGGCGATTTGAAAAGCAGGCTCCTTTTTCTCCCATGGAAACAATGACAAGTTCTATTCCCGAAGCCACCAAGTCCTCGGCAACACATACGGCATCCGCCGTATTTGCCAACTTTCGTCTCACGAAATTTTCTAACTCAGAGAGGTTGGGTTTAATGACATGAGGCCGTGCTAAAATCGCCTGTTTAAGTGCCTCGCCGCTGGCATCCACCGCAACACGAATACCTCGTTCCTTATATTCTTCGACGAAGTCAGCATAAACATCCGTAGGTAAACCGGGCGGCACGCTGCCCGCCAGCACCAAGCATTCGGTATCTATCCCGCGCAACAATTGCTGCAACGCCATCAAGTCACGGAGCAAGCGCGGCGTACCGGGAAAATTAATGTCGGTCGTTTGTTGTTGCACAGGGTCCGCAATTTTGAGGACCGTGCGTGTCATTCCCTCAACCCGCAAAAATTTTTCCTCAATTCCTTCGCTTACCAAAAACTTTTCAAAAATGGCGGCGTTTTCTTTTCCAAGAAAACCGGTCGTCAGCACCCGGCAACCAGCGCGCGCTAAAGCCACCGCCGCATTGATGCCCTTGCCTCCCGGACGCGATTGCTCGCTCTCGACTTGATGCACATGCCCTGCGTGAAAATCCGGCATCACCAACATACGATCAATCGCGGGATTCAGCGTTACCGTGACGAAGGGAAAGGAACGTGGAACCATCATCTTTATTTTTCGGGAACGAACGCGATGCACATTGGGTTGCTGACGCGCAAGATGGCAGATGCTTTGCCAGGGTGTCCCAGTTTGTCTAGGGGATAAAAACGCACTTCATTCGTGGTTCGCCATGCTACGGCAAGCCATTGCCCCGTGGGATCGCAAATAACATGTTGCGGGTCTTTTCCCCCATCTTGCAACCATTCAGGGGAATGTAATGCTTGGTCGCGCACGGAAAAGATGACAACGGAATTATGCCCACGATTTGTCGCATAACATCGTACGCCCGAGGGATGAAATGCAATTTCTGCGGCGTGTGTTACGCCCTCAAACCCTTCGGGCAACATCGAATAGCTTTTGCGAAGCTTGAGAGCACCCGTTTCTTTGTCATGCACAAACAGCGACAGCGTGTTGTCGAGTTCGTTGACAGCAATGGCAAGGGTACCATCCGGCGAGAAGGCAAGATGCCGCGGACCGGCACTCGAAGCCGTTTCTGCACGGAGAGGCTTATTTTCATGCATCTTAAAATCGGCAATATCCAAGGCCCACAGGCGATCCGTTCCCAAATCCGCCACGCGCAAAAGATCACGATCCGGAGTGAACGTTACGCCATGGGGATGCGGCTCGGATTGCCTTTGTTTATCGGGGCCGGCACCTTGCGGTTGAAAAAGAGAAGCGGCCTTATCGAGACCGCCATCTTCGCGCAGAGGAAAAAGGGCAACGCCGCCATTGTAATTGCTCACGACGAGAAAACGCCCTTGAGGTTCCACGGCGAGATGACAAGGAACGGCACCTTGCGATGAAACTTGGTTAAGAGGCGTTAATCCTCCATCAGCCTCTATACAAAATGCCAGCACTTGCGCGGTATTTTCATCCACCGAATACAGCACCCGTTTGCTGGGATGGTAAGCGAGGAAAAAGCTTTGCCCCCCTGCCACCACACGTGAAGCCGAGAGCCTCCCCGTGGTTGTCTCAAAATGCGCGAGATGAATGCCGCTGTCAGCACTCGCTGTATAAATGAGCATAAGATGCGGATCATCGTAACTCAGGCAAGATGTGTCAGCATTTGTTTTCAAAATAGCGGTGGAAATTTGGAAAGCGGCAGCAGAGTGCCGCTGCGACATCTTTGGTTGAGCGCAAACTTGGTGCCAACCTTGACAAATTTTTTTACGACGCTTCCTTTGCATGGATGAAGGCACTCAGCGCGGTTGTGTTTCTTGGGTTGCTGACCCGTCTTTCGGCGATGGACTATTATGTTTCGCCCACGGGAAATGACGCTAGGGCCGGAACTGCTGCGGAACCGTGGGCAACCTTCAGCCATGCGCTTGGGAAAATTCAAGCGGGCGACACACTCCATCTTCTGACTGGCATTTATAGTCAGCGTCTCCAGGCCAATGGACTTGCCGGCACAGAGGCCAACCCCATCGTGATTCGCGGAGAGTCCGGAGCCATCATTGACGGAAGTTCCTTATCCGTTCCCGCCGGAGGACGGGCGGGATTGGTGGTACTCAACAACTGCTCACACCTCAAATTGGAGAATCTCGAAATTCGTAACTGGGCAACCGCAAACGCCACCCGCATCCCCGTAGGCATTCAAGTGGAAGGCAGCGGCACTGGCGTTGCGTTGCAAAACTGTCACGTACACCACATCCACCAAAACAGCACCTCTCAAGCGGCCAATGGATTTGGCATCGCCGTTTACGGAACACAACCGAACCCCATTGATGCTTTCGTAATTGCAAATTGCGAAATACATGACCTGCGTACGGGCCAAAGTGAATCCGTAGTTCTCAATGGCAATGTAACTAATTTCCTCATCCAAGAAAATCATGTCCATCACGGCAATAATATCGGTATTGACCTCATTGGCTACGAAGGTACCGCCCCTGTCGCTGTGGATCGTGCGCGACAAGGTATTGTCACGGGCAATCGCGTGCACGATATAGATTCTTCCTTTAATCCCGGCTATGACGGCAATTTTCAAAATGGTGGCGGCGATGCTTCGGCAGCGGGAATCTATGTGGATGGCGGAGCGGATATTGTCATCGAACGCAATGAAGTTACGCGGTGCAATTTCGGCATCGAGCTTGCAAGCGAACATGCCGGTTACGCCACGGAGCGGATTGTGGTGAGAAATAATTTACTCCACCGCAATCAGGGCGCCGGACTTATTCTCGGCGGGTATGATGCCCAACGTGGCATGACCAGGAACTGCGTGATTCGCCACAATACGCTTGTGCTTAATGATACCAACGAAACATGGGGCGGTCAGATTGCCCTCCAATTTTTCCTCGAAAACAATGAGTTCAAAAACAACATCCTTTGTGCCGCCCCCACGACACGGCAAGCAGTGGTGCATTATGTGACGGGAGGAACTGCGGAGCAGCGGGCTTTTAGTCATAGCAATATCTTCGATGACAATATGTATTTCATCGAAGGATCCACGGAAGCGCAATTGGAGTTTGTGCTCAACAAAACCGGCAGTGGGAATAAGACTTACACAGGCTTAACGGCATGGCGAGGTGCCGTTGGTAGCGACATCCATTCGCTCTTTGCATCCCCGGGCTTTGCTGGCGGTGCCCCCAGTGATTGCCATTCGCCAACGGACTTTGAAATAACTGCCGATTCTGCCGCTCGTGATCGAGGAGATTCCTCGGCAAACTTTGTGCCTGCCGCCGGCGAACGGGATTTCGCCGGGCAAACACGCGTTGTTGGCCCCCGTGTGGACATTGGTGGCGACGAATATCTGGCCCCGCGCCAGGCGTGGCGGGATATTTATTTTGCACTTCCGCACGGTGACACACCCGCAGGCGATGAAGAGGACCCGGATCATGATGGCGTCATCAATTTTTTAGAATACGCCCAAGGGCTCCATCCGCTCCTTGCAGAAACTCAAGGGTTACCAAACATCACTCTTAGCGAAAGCACCTTGAGTTTTCGTTACCAAGAGGCAGTGCCTGAACTCGCCTACCAAGTGGAAACCTCACCCAACCTGCAAAGTTGGTTTCCCGTCGTTGCATCTCCCATTCACGAAAGTGTGCTTGGGCGACTTTATGAGTTTCCACGGCCCGAGGAAGGGGCTCTTTTCATTCGCCTACGGATTCATGAATCCGCCATGCCGTAACGGCCCTCAACCCGCATAAACAGTGGCTTTACACAGGGTTAAGCAGGTGGCATTTCCGCGTATTTTACTTCAAGCACCTCTTGCTCGCGAAGATATTGCTCAGCGGCTCCCCAATCAAACTCCTCACGTCCTACCTTCGCGCTGCTGCGATAACCCTCGGATCGGCGCAGCTCGAAGCTTTTTTCAAAATTAAACATCCCGCGCTTCCAACCCGTTTCCAGCTCCTGATCGAGCTTTTTAAAATCGCCGCGTCGAATGATATTTACCACGCCATCATATTGCAGGAGGACTTCGTGAACGGGGAAACGCTTAGATTGACTTTCATCAAGGAGCAGGCGTTGACACATGATGAGTTTTACAGAATCGGCAAGACTGGCTTGCGAACTTTCAAGGCGCTCACTTGGAATGAGCTTGAGGAAGCGTTGAACCGTTTGCGCCGCAGAAGATGTGTGCAAGGTCGCCACAACGACATGGCCGGTTTCCGAAGCTTGCAGAGCAATTTCGGCGGTTTCACCATCACGAATTTCACCTACGATGATAACATCTGGTGCCTGACGCAGTGCCGATCGCAAGGCCATTCCAAAGTCTGTCTCGTCGGTGCCCATTTCACGTTGGGAAATGAGCGAGGGAAGGTTTTCGGGATAGACAAATTCAATCGGGTCCTCAAACGAAATCACATGTTCGCGGCGGCGGCGGGCGCGGTGTAACACCATCGAAGCAATCGTCGTGGATTTACCACTGCCCGTTGGACCGCAGATGAGAAAAAGCCCATTTTTTGCCTCAAGAAAAGTTTGAAGCGCAGGCACGGGAACACGCACAGCTTCCGGTTCCGGAATTTGATCGGGCAACAAGCGCATAACCCAACGCAACTTTCCCTTAGTCACCAACTGACTCACGCGATAGCGGCGTCCGTGAAGATCCATCGCACTATCAAGACATCCGGGTTCAACATGCTCGGGAACCTGAATTTCAAAAACCGTGTCCTCGTAAATCAATTGCCCATTGCGTTTGTAACTCATGGGTTCATTTGCCGTGAGGTAAAAATCGCTGATGCGGCTATCCTGGCTTAATTCTTTGAAACGTAAGCCAACCGGAGAATCAGGCGAGAGGGTTAGGTAATTCATGCTTGGATTCGGATACTATCGGTATCGTACTTGCTTGCGCGAGAAAGTTTGAGCATCACTCGTAGATGAGAAATCGCCATGCCTGGACCGAACGTGATGTAAACGGCGTCAAACGAGAAATCGTCGCCACCAAGGAACGCGGACGTTGGAGTCTGCGGTTTAAGGTAGCCGGGGAAGAATACTGGACATCCATTGACCCCATCGAACGCGATCTCCTGACAACACTTCGCGACATTCTCTACCGCAAATACCAACGACGCCGCGCCTCCTACGAGGATGTACAAATGGCCGATCGGATGTTGGGGGAATTGGGGGCGCGCTCTGAATGAATTTTATTGGGAAACGAGTTGGAAAACTCGTTCTACGCTTTTGTCTCCGCGTCCTATTTCTTAGGGCATCCCATGCATTCACGCCACGTTGGAGAACTCGGGCAACAATCAGATTTTTCATTGAAATGGGACTCTTGCCCTCCGTAGTCTCCCCGCACTTATGGGACGCCAATGGTTGCTGGCAAAACGCGAGGTCGCCTCGCTTAAAAAATCACAAGCGACGACAAAGTTTGTTCGAGAAATTACCATCGCTGCGCGACAAGGTGGTGCAGACGCCTCGACAAATTCACGTCTTGCTGCCGCTTTAGAAAAAGCACGCAAGGAAAGCGTGCCGAAAGATGCGATTGAACGCGCTATTGCCAAGGGAGCGGGTCATGGCGGCGATAAAATTTCTCTCGAACACATCACCTTCGAGGGTTACACTCCGCACAAAGTGCCGGTGATTGTGGAAGTTTTTACGGATAACAACAACCGAACTGCTCCAGAAATTCGTGTACTTTTCAAAAAGGGGCAACTCGGTGCCTCGGGAAGCAATAAGTTTCTTTTCGATCATGTTGGCCTCGTTGAAGCCTACCGAACCAACGATGGAGCAGACATTGAAGAAGCCGCCATTGAAGCCGGTGCCAATGAAGTGGAACCTCTCACCCACGCGCAAAATGATGACATTCCTGAGGGCACTTATGGGGCGCGGTTTATCACAGAGTGCTCGCATACGCACGAAGTCGCACGTTGGCTTGCAGACCATGGATGGACGGTTGTGACGAGCGAGTTAGGTTATACGCCAAAGAACTTTCCCCGCTTAACTCAAGAGCAACGTGCCGAAGGGGGAGCCTTTCTCCAGGCTCTCGATGATCACGATGATGTCCACCGAATTTGGGCTGCCGTACAATAACGAAAACTTGCGGCATCTCCGTTTTTTCCTGCTTTGCAAGCGACAGGCAGACTAATCTGACTTTCTATTATGGCGAGCGACTTACAAACCTTATACTCCGCCCTCGTAGCCAAGGGGCTTTCGCCTGCATTAGACACGCCAGAGAATAGGCAACATCTGCATTCGGCTCTCGCTCTCGCCAATGGGATTCCCGAAGAGCAAGCTCTTGAATGGTTGACGCGGCAATTTGATTTATTGCCCATCCGTACCTCGCGCCCTTCCATTTCTTCCCAAGTTGAAACGATCTTCCGTCAATTCGCCGGAGAAGACCGCGCTGCCGAATCGGAGCCATGGATTCCCATGGGGCTGGTAGGCCCTTTATTGATCTGCGGGCATTACAACCCCGTCGCCACCGACACATGGGGCATTCCTCGGGCGTACATGATTCCAGCCCTGCTCGACCAAAGACAATACCTCGAATACCTCCAAACACTCGACGAACGTGTGGCCGTTCGTCCCCTAAGTTCCAAGGCACGGCATGCTGAAATTCCGCGTTTAGATATCGGCAGCACACCCGATACAGCTCTCAAATGGTTGCTTGCGGATTACCCTTTTTCTGATGACGAACGTGGGCGTTTAACTGGCATTTTAGAAACGATGTCCGGCATTGGGGCGACCCATATCATCGGTGCCAAATCCCTCCCCGCAGGCTTAGGCGCGGCGTTACGTTACCTCTGCACCGGCGAAAAAGTTTTCGACGCTTCGCTCGCACCACGGCAATCGGCCTTCCCCGAAATCCTTCTCGAAAAACACAGCGTTTTCCCGCTCTTCGTCGGCGTTCACACCGTCTATTTACTCAGTAGTCAAAAAGAAATTTTTGCCTTCGAAGATGAATGGCTTTCTTCCCACGAGGATGATCGCGAATTTCGCCCAGTTCTGGCTGAAAAGGAATTTGTCGTTCGCACCATCAATCGCGATCGCAGCACCGCCGCCGCCACAGGGAGAACGGCACCCATGGGCGATCTTACGGAATCGAGCGGCGAAAATATCGTGGATATTGATCCGCAGGAAGCCAGTCGCATCAATCCCACAAGCATCAATACCACCGCCGAGCAGGCACTGCACTGGGTTCTCAACCGCTCCATTACCGGACGCGCCAGCGATCTGCATATCGAAAAGTATTACAACATGGCCCGCTTTCGTGCGCGAATTGACGGTGAACTTGTCACCCTTTTTTCCGCTCCGGAAGAAATGCTTCCTCGCTACGTCAGCCTCATCAAAAACTACTCCAACATGGGCCAGGAGCGTCAAGCGGCGCAGGACGGGCGCTTTTCCTTACGCCTCGGAAAACGCCGCGTGGATTGTCGTGTCTCTGCCATTCCCTGCCGTAAGGATCAGCAAAAAATCACCATTCGTTATCTCGAAAAGGAGGGCGGTGTTCGCAAATTGAGTGAGCTTCAACTGGCGAAGCGCGACCTCAAGTTACTCCAAACGGCCATGTCCCGCGATCAGGGACTCATTCTCATTACCGGCCCCACCGGCAGCGGCAAAACCACTACGCTCTATGCCTTGCTCAATAGTGTGAATAGCGAGAATTTAAACATTCAGACCATCGAAGACCCCATCGAATACGAAATTGAAGGGCTTAATCAAACGCAGACCGATCCGGTGCATGGCATTGATTTTGCCCAAGGTCTGCGTCGCCTTATGCGTGCCGATCCCGACATCATTCTCATCGGGGAATGTCGCGATGAAGAAACGGCCACCGCGGCGGTGAACGCGGCACTGACCGGCCACTTAGTTCTCACCACATTGCACGCCAATGACTGTCTGCGTGCCGTCAGTCGCTTTATTTCCATGGGCGTTCCACCCTATTTACTGGCGGATTCCCTCGCTCTCACCCAAGCACAGCGACTTGTTCGTCGCCTATGCGGTCATTGCAAACGCATGACCCCTCTCACCTCGGCGCACCGAAAACTTTTTTCTCTCAACATGGTTCCCCTTCTACCGGAAGCCACCCACATTTACGAATCGGGCGGCTGCCCCGATTGTCGTGAAACAGGTTATACCGGACGCATTGCATTGATGGAACTTTGCCCCATAGGCAACGAACTTTCCGATCTCATTTCCACTAATGCCCCACAAGGCGAAATGCGCAAAATTGCGACGGCGCAGGGATTGCGGACGCTCTATCAAGTAGGGTTGCAGCAAGTGATCGAAGGCAATACCTCAATGGAGGAAATTAAATGCCTCGCTTACACCGCAATCGCCACCGAAGAGACCGTCGAAGTATCCCAAGAAAGCGAATTTGAAATTTAAGGCACCCCTATTCGCCCTTTAGGAGCGACGCGCTCCGTCACAAACTTCTCGGTAAAGATTCGCGGTCGTCTGTGCCACCGCCTCCCAGCTAAACACGTGCTCCACACGTCGCCGAGCGGCCACGGCCATGGCTACACGCCGAGGTTCATCGCGCATCAGATCATTGATGGCGACGGCAAAATCACGCGAAAACTTTTCCGCATCACGCAGCTCAAACGGAGCTTCTGTCATTTGCTCCACCGGAACCAATAAACCCGTTTCTCCATGCACAACCACCTCGGGAATCCCCCCCACGCGACTGGCGACCACCGGCGTTTCGCACGCCATCGCTTCGAGGTTGATAATCCCAAAAGGCTCATAAATGGACGGACACACAAAAAGTGCCGCTTGGGAATATAGCGGAATGATTTCCGCTTTAGGCACCATCTGCTCAATCCAAATCACCCCGGGCCGCTGCGCTTGAGCTGCGGCGACTGCCTCTTGCATTTGCAAGGCAATTTCCGGTGTATCGGGGGCACCGGCACACAACACAACTTGGAATCCACGATCAAGAAACCGCAGCGCACGCACCAAATGCACAATCCCTTTTTGCCGCGTAATACGCCCCACGAAGAGAATGTAAGGTCGCGAAGGATCTATGCCATGTTTTCGCAAAACTGCATCGTCATTTTTTTGACGATATTCCTCGAGGTCAATGCCGTTGTGAATCACATGCAGGCGCGAAGGCGCGACATTAAAATGATCCAACACATCTTCTCGCGTTGATTCCGACACGGCAATAATTGCATCGGCCATTTCCATTGCCGTTCGTTCTACCCAAACGGAAAAATCATAGCCGCCTCCCAATTGCTCCCGTTTCCAAGGACGCAAGGGCTCCAAGGAATGGACGGTTAATACGAGCGGAAGCGAATAATTTAGCTTCATCAAAATGCCGGCCAAATGCGTGTACCACGTATGAACATGCACCAAATCAACACCGCCCCCCCCTGCCGCTGCAAAAGCCACATCCCGCTGCAGCGACGTAAAAACTGAATGGAGTGCTTTGGGGCACCCAAACTTTGTGTCATCGAAGCCAAATCCCTGCACCGTAAGGTTCTCTGCCGCCAACTTCTGATCCCCAAAGCACCGCACTTCTACCTCCATCAAACGTGCCAACTCTCGCGTCAAATAATCCACATGCACCCCTGCCCCTCCATAAATGTGTGGCGGATATTCGTTGGTCAGCATCAATGCCTTCATCCACGTCACCTTATCCGTCACCCGTGTCCTTGAGAAGGTGATTGATGATTATTCCACGCCCCATTTTACACACTCGCTTGAAATGTACTTCCAAGTCTCTATGCTCGTTTGTAGATGGAACCGCACTCTGGAGAGGAACTCAAAAAATTAAGGGAGTCCAAGGGAATATCCCTGCATGATGTTGCTCAAAGTACACGCATGAGTATTTCTATTTTGGAAGCTCTCGAGAATGATCAATCCAGCGACGTTCTCCCTCTCGTTTACCAAAGTATGGCCAGGAATACTTACGCTCGCTTTTTAGCGGAGGCTTCGGAAAAAAAGTCTGCGTCTAGCGAGGCGTCGAAATAACGTTCCGCCCTCATTTGCACTATCCCCGAAATGGGCTATGTTGCCTTTGCAACATTTTACGCCATGAATACAAACCCCATCATGGATAAGCTCTATCCCGCAACGTCTCCAAAGTGTCAGGAATTGCCCGAGATTTTGGATAATTATTGGACCAGCACGTATAGTCGCGATTTCCACACATCCGTACGATGCTGGGCATCCGAGGTTTCCGCTCTGGGCCTTTCCACGGCACTCCCATCGGCACAAAAGACAAGCGAGTTTAGCGTGCTTATCATGCGCTCCGTCAAAGCCAACCTACCCAACTAGGTTCTCATCGTGCCTCGCGCACTGGGCAAAGGCTGCAATGGCGACGCAAGCTCCGTCCAGTCGGACAATCGCACAAGTCCGGGAATGATAAGCGATTTAATATCGCGATCGTTGTAGTACTTGGTTTCAAGCAATTGGCACCAAGGCATCATGGGATCAATCCACGTGAGGTGCTTCAGCCGCTCCTCCAATGCGGACGCAAGCGCACCGTAGATTCCATAAGGTCCATGCAAGTAACAACGAACATCCTCGCCGTTTAATCCACCCCATTTTTCCAATGTGTCGAGACTTCGGAGAACATCGTAAGTCCGTAATGCGGCAAGGCTGTCTCCCAAAGTCACGAGATCATCACACACACGAAACATCGTGGCATAATGCGCCTTCAAGTCCTCGGTACAATTAAACGGATGCGGCTCCAAGGGCCCCATACCGGTCACATTGAACACGAACACCGCACGCCCAGACGCGACTTCCTGCCGAATCCACGCCTCATGACGCAGGAGAGATTTGGTGCCGTCCTCCCACAAGGCCACAGTCACCGGCCATGGCTTGGCCACCACGGCGGGAGGGCAAAAAAGTATTCCGGAATTGAGGATGCCGGCCTGACTCCACCAAAAACCCGAAAAAGCAACGATCTCTCCCAGCACAAACTCCTGCGTAATGCGCAAGTTCAAATCCACAGGTCGCCGCGCCTTAAATACAGCGTCATGCAAAAAAGTGCGGCCTTTTTTCAAATCCTTACGAGTCGTGGCGAAAGCTTCGCTATTTTCCTCAAAGATGGTTTTGCTTTTCGGATCATCTTTCAAAACCAAGCCGCTCTTTGTTGACCAAAGTTTATTTTCCGCTAGAGGCGTTCGATCCACAGCGGAGGCGACTGTGTGATGCGCCAAGTGCTTTGCAAAAAAATCTGCCGCAGCCTCGCCCAAATGATTCGTATATCCATGCCGCGCCCCACGATCCTCGACAGCTTGCAAAGCGGAGGCATCCCCAGACATTTCCCAAAATCGCCACACTTCATCCAACGTGATTCGTTTACCTTCGATAGGAAAAAAGTCGTACTCCGGACTCAACACACATAGCGGTTTCGGCGCAAAGGAAAGCAATAAATCGGCATGGTCATACCCAGCTTCGCTGAATCCACGCCATATTTGCTCAGCATCCTGCGCATAGCCGCTCTCAAAAATCACAAGGCGCGATGAAACAAAGGATGAGGGTGCCGCCGCCGCCAATCGCGGTTCCAGCAGCATCATCAAGCACGTTTGCGTTCCTCCCCCTGAATTTCCCGTGAGCCCGATACGCGACGCATCCACGAGGGGATGCGCCGAAAGAAAATCTATCGCGCGCATCGCATCATGCAGCATGTAGCGCGAAAGATTGTGCCCCTGCAAAAGGCATTGAAACCCACCGTACTCATGATCACCCGTGGAGGAAATGATCACCGGATTCCCTGTCGCAGGATCATAATAATTTAAGCGCTCCCCCTGCCCCGTCGGGTCCAGTGCTAGGACAATGAATCCACGTGAAGCCAAAATGCGACACACCGTCTGATATCGCGGCTCCGCCTTTCCCAATGTCGTATGGCCGCACAAAAACAAAATAGCCGGCGTGTTGGGAACCGTGCCATCGGGCAAATACAAATTCGCCGTCGCTTTCACACCCGGTCGTGTTTCCAACATCAAATTCTGAATCGTCAATCCCACCTCCTCTATTTCACCACAAAGCTTCACCGCAGGTACTCCCTCCACCCTAGGAAGGCCGCCGAGATGATCCAAAAAATAACGTCGAAGCTCTAGAACATACGCGGACACATTTTGCGCATCTCGCAGCGCGTCTCGTTGCGCCTTCCGTGCAGATTGAGCATCCTGAATACGCTTTTTAAGATGCTCCCAAAGTTGAACCTTGGCGTTGTAGTAAGTGAGACGTTGGTCAATAGACGAAAAATTCATAACAACACTCCGCATTTCCGCATTTCAAAATCATTCATCCTCTTGCTCCATTTTACCAGTAAATGCGCGACAACCAAATGGAATCTTAAACCTTCCATTTGACATCACGGTAGTGACGAATTACATTTTTCGTCACTATTCATGATTAAAGGCCGTTGCAGTAAGGAAGAAACACGGGAACGCATACTGACAAAGGCGCAGGAGCTGTTCCGGCTCTATGGTTTTAGTAAGACAACGGTAGCTGACATTGCGGCAGATTTGAAAATGTCGTCGGCGAATGTTTACAAGTTTTTCCCTGCAAAAAGTGCCATCGTCGAGGCCTGTGCCGCTCGCGGGCTGGAGGCCATACGCCAAGAAGTGACGGCGATTATGAACTCCGGTGGCAAAGCATCACTTCGCATCGAGAGAGTGGTGCTAGCCATTTATCACTACAACCGCCGCATGCTTCGCAATGAGCGTCAGATTTTCAAACTCGTGGCCACGGCCATAGATGAAGCATGGGCGTGCATTGATGACTTTCGTGAATTTTTACAATCCACCATGACGCGTCTGGTGCAGGATGGAATTAAAACACGGGAATTTGCGCCGGGTAAGCCATCACAGATTGCGACATTGCTCCTCGATTCCCTAAGTGCCCCGCTTCGATCTCATTTGCATCCAGACTATGCTCCCGGCAAAAACCATGAAAAGCGAATACACGCCCAAATTCAATTTTTGATCAAAGCTCTGCAATTTTCTTCATGAATACCACACGACTCCATTCCATCCTTTTTCTTGGTGCCGCTTTCGCCCTCGGCGGATGTGGCAAGCCTGAGACCCCCGCCGAACCGCCTAAAATGCCGCCACAGGAAGTTGGCGTGGTAAGTATCGCGCCCAAGACCATTGAAATTTTTACCGAACTCCCTGGGCGCACCACAGCCTTACGCGTCGCGGAAGTTCGTCCGCAAGTCAGTGGCGTCATTCTCAAACGCCTTTTTATCGAGGGCAATGATGTCAAAGAGGGCGAACAACTTTATCAAATTGACCCGGCAACTTATCAGGCAGCAGCTGACAGTGCCGCTGCCGCCTTATCGAAAGCCGAAGCTGCCGCAGACCTTGCAAAATTGGCCGTAGAACGGCGTAAAAAGCTTGCGGCTAATGATGTCATCAGCAAGGAAGCCTATGACGATGTGATCGCGACCTTAAAGCAAGCCGATGCGGGAGTTGCGGTGGCAAAGGCTTCCTTAGAAACGGCAAAAATTGATCTCGAATATACGAAGGTGATGTCGCCAATTTCGGGGCGCATTGGGCGTTCTTATGTCACCGAAGGTGCATTGGTCACCGCACGCCAGGCTAATCCTTTGGCAACCGTGCAGCAGCTTGATCCGATCTATGTGGATGTGACGCAGTCGAGCACGGAGCTCCTGCGTTTGCAGCGCGAAGTTGCGAATGGACATATCAAGACCGCAGATAATGGCCACGCAACAGCGAGGTTGAGTTTTGAAGATGGCACACCTTATCCGCTTGATGGGAAAATCCAATTTTCGGAAGTAAGTGTGGATGCGGATACCGGCTCGGTAACACTTCGGGCGGTCTTCCCAAATCCCAAGGCTCAATTACTCCCAGGCATGTTTGTGCGGGCCAAAGTGAGCGAGGGCGTTCGTGAAAACGCGATTCTTGTGCCACAGCGCGGTGTCACTCGCAGTCCAAAAGGTGAACCGACCGCACTTATTGTGGGTGCCAACAACAAAGTTGAGCAACGCGTTCTCCAAGTAGATCGCACGGTGGGCGACCAATGGCTCGTCACGAAAGGTATCGAACCCGGCGATCGTGTGATCGTGGAAGGTCTGCAAAAAATCGCGCCCGGACGCGAAGTGAATCCCGTGGAAATGACTTCGGAGAAATAATTCATGGTCAATTTTTTCATCAATCGTCCCATCTTTGCATGGGTCGTCGCCATCGTTATCATGCTTGCGGGATTACTCGCTCTACGCACCCTGCCCGTCGCCCAATATCCGGCCATCGCACCACCGGCTGTATCCATCACCGCCAATTACCCGGGTGCGTCTGCCGAAACCATCCAAAGTTCCGTCGTTCAAGTCATCGAGCAACAAATGAACGGCGTGGACAACCTGATTTATTTTACATCGGAGAGCACCAAGGACGGTGCGATGAGAATTACGCTGACATTTCGTCAGGGCACCGATCCCGACGTGGCACAGGTACAAGTGCAAAACAAACTTTCCTTAGCCATTCCGCTCCTGCCTTTGGAAGTGCAACAACAAGGTATTCGTGTGGCGAAGTCGGTAAAAAACTTTCTCATGGTCGTCGCCTTTGTTTCGACCGACGAAAGCATGAGTGCCTATGACATCAGCGATTTCGTGGTGTCGCAGGTGCAAGACCCCATTAGCCGCACGCCCGGCGTGGGGGATTTTCAAGTCTTCGGATCGCAATATGCCATGCGCATCTGGCTCGATCCGGCAAAGCTCAATAATTACAAACTCACACCGGTAGATGTTCGAACTGCCATTCAAAATCAAAACATTCAACTTGCCTCGGGAGAACTTGGCGGACTCCCGGCGATGGAAGGACAAGAACTCAATGCCACCATCATCGGCCCGACGCGATTTTCCACGCCGGAAGAATTCGGTGCCATTTTGCTGAAGGTCAAACCCGACGGTGGGCAAGTGCGTCTGCGCGATGTCGCCGACGTGCGACTCGGCGTAGAAAACTACGCGACATTTGGCCGTTACAATGGAAAGCCCGCTTCGGGCATGGCCATCCGCCTAGCCACCGGAGCCAATGCGCTCGAAACTGCGGACAACGTACATGCAGCCATTGAGCGCCTACGGCCCCTCCTCCCTCCCGGACTTGAGGTTGTCTATCCCTTCGACACTACGCCCTTTGTTAAACTTTCCATCGCCGAAGTGATCAAAACGCTCTTCGAAGCGGTCCTTCTCGTTTTCTGCGTGATGTATCTTTTCCTGCAAAACATCCGCGCAACCCTTATCCCCACCATCGCCATTCCCGTGGTGTTGCTTGGAACATTTGCGGTTCTTGCCGCAGCCGGATTCTCGATCAACACCCTCACGATGTTTGCCATGGTACTCGCCATCGGATTACTCGTGGATGATGCCATTGTTGTCGTGGAAAATGTCGAACGCGTCATGAGCGAAGAAGGCCTCCCCGCCAAAGAAGCGACCATGAAATCCATGGAGCAAATCACCGGAGCACTCATCGGTATTGGAATGGTACTCTCCGCCGTGTTTATCCCCATGGCCTTTTTTGGCGGCTCCACGGGCGTGATTTACCGTCAGTTTTCCATCACCATTGTTTCCGCCATGGCACTCTCTGTCGTCGTGGCCCTCATCTTCACGCCCTCGCTTTGTGCGACTATGCTGAAGCAAGTCAAAGCAGGGCATCATCTCGAAAAGCGTGGATTCTTCGGATGGTTTAATCGCAACTTTTCCGCAGGAACTCACAAATACGAGCGCACTGTAGATCACATTCTACGACGGGCAAAACGATACTTTTTCATCTACATCCTGCTCATGGGTGGTCTGTGGTATTTGTTTTCGCATTTGCCCACATCATTTCTACCGGAGGAAGATCAGGGCATTCTCTTCGTGCAGGTGACGACACCACCGGGAACCACCGCGCATAACACCGAAGACGTGATGGCAAAAGTGCGTGACTATTTTCTTACGCAGGAAAAGGACAATGTGACTTCTGTCTTTTCCGTGGTAGGATTCAGCTATGGCGGACGCGGTCAGAACGCGGCGATGGCCTTTATCAAACTTAAACCTTGGGATGAACGCCCGGGTACTGAGAACCGCGTGCAGGCAATCGCCCAACGCGCCATGGGTGCCTTAATGCAATACCGCGAAGCGATGGCATTTGCCTTTGCGCCGCCCGCCGTAAGTGAACTTGGCAATGCCAGCGGATTCGACTTCCAACTCGTAGATAAAGCAGGTCTGGGTCACAACGCGCTAATGCAGGCGAGGAATCAACTTCTCGGCATGGCGGCAAAAGACTCACGACTCGCCGGTGTTCGCCCCAACGGCCTTGATGACGAACCGCAGTACCACGTAAACATTGATCGCGAAAAAGCTTGGGCTCTTGGGCTCAATATCGCGGACGTCAACAGCACCCTCTCCGCCGCTTGGGCGTCCGCCTACGTGAACGACTTCATTGATCGTGGCCGCGTCAAACGCGTCTTCATCCAAGGCCAAGCCGACTCGCGGATGCAGCCCGAGGATTTCAACCAATGGTTCGTGCGGAATAATGTCGGACAAATGGTGCCCTTTGCGGCCTTTTCCAGCGGAGAATGGGGTCATGGATCGCCACGCCTTGAACGTTTTAATGGGCACCCTTCCATGCAAATCTTAGGGCAACCTGTTCAGGGAGAAAGCAGCGGCACGGCCATGAAAGCCATGGAAGAACTTGCCGCCAAAATGCCGACAGGCATTGGTTACGAATGGAGCGGGCTTTCCTACGAAGAGTTAGCCGCAGGCAAGCAAGCGGGATTCCTCTACTTTGTATCCTTGCTCGTCGTCTTCCTGTGCCTCGCCGCGCTCTACGAAAGTTGGTCCATCCCTGCTGCCGTGATGCTCTCCGTCCCTCTCGGCATCCTCGGTGCTGTCGGTGCCACTCTCGCACGTGGTCTTTCCAACGACGTATTTTTGCAAGTCGGACTCCTCACCATCATTGGACTCTCGGCAAAAAACGCGATTCTCATCATTGAGTTTGCAAAAATGAATTACGATGACGGCATGAACCTTATTGACGCCGCACTCCATGCGTCGCGTCAACGTTTGCGCCCCATTCTCATGACATCCATGGCCTTCATGCTCGGCGTGCTTCCTCTTGCCATCAGCACCGGGGCAGGTTCCGGCGGGCAAAACGCCATTGGCACAAGCGTGATCGGTGGCACCTTCACCTCGACATTTATCGGCGTTCTTTTCATCCCACTTTTCTTCGTTGTCATCCTGCGTATTTTCCGCACAAAACCGGCACCGGAATTAAAATCAAAGCCTCGCGAACAGTCGGTTTCGGCTTAGAATGATCCCATGGCATCATCCGCAACCATCTCCCTTGTCACCGGTGCCAATAAAGGCATTGGTTTCGAGATTTGCCGTCAGCTTGGTAGGCTTGGCCACACCGTTCTTCTCGGCTCTCGCGATAAAATACGTGGCGAACACGCCGCCCAGCAACTTTGCAACGAAGGCCTCGATGTTCGCACTGTGCGAGTGGGCGCTACAGAACCCGACACATTTACGAAACTTTACGACTTCATTGCGCAGGATTACGGCCACCTTGATATCCTCATCAATAATGCCGGCATTGGGCTGGATTGGGAGCTCACGGCGGATAGTGTTCCTTTGCAAATGATCCGTGACACATTTGAAACCAACTTCTTCAGCGTCATTGCTCTCACCCAAATCCTTCTGCCCCTCCTACGTAAAAGCATAGCCGGACGCATTGTGAATCAGTCCAGCATCCTCGGCTCCCTCACCCTCCACGCTACGCCGGGCTCCAAACTCGAGGGCGTCAAGCCTCTCGCCTACAACGCCAGCAAAGCCGCCCTTAACGCCTTTACCATTCACCTCGCTGCTGCGCTCAAAGATACCCCCATTAAAGTCAACTCCGCCCACCCGGGTTCTGTTCTCACCGACATGAATCCCGAAGGTCATCTCACGGTGGAAGAAGGTGCGAAAACGGCGGTTCAACTCGCGACTCTCCCGCCCGATGGCCCTACCGGTGGCTTCTTTCATCTTGGAAAATCTCTACCTTGGTAAATGAACCATACACAGGCTGCTGCGGACTGGGAGAAGCTCCGCACCTGGACAATGCCCTTTGGAAAATTCTCCGGTCGCAAGCTCTACAATCTCCCTGCCGAATATCTCTGTTGGTTTGAGCAAAAAGGCTGGCCTTCCGGCGACCTTGGGCGACTTCTCCAAATTGTCCTCGAAGCCAAGCGTCAGGGGGCCGATGACGCCTTTAATTCCTTGCGGGGAAGTGGAGATAAGATTCGAAAATAAAAGGGGAATCTGCTGTCAGGCTTTCTCTTCGGAAGAGTGCTCCCCATGAAAATTCGCAAACTTATCTTCGACAGGAGATTTATAGTTGTCTCCGCCTAGCCGTTTCCATTCCTTATAAAGAAGAAAAGTCGCCCAAAGCATAAAGAATGCAAAAAAGGACGACCATACGGGAATAAAACGATAATAGAAATCGCCCTTATCTATAAATAGCCTCTTCATCCCATCTAAGAAAAATCCCCCTAGGGCACTCGCAAATATCGCGACGATCGCCCCCACCATGGCATTGGCAGCGCAAAGTTGTCCGAATTTTTCATGCGGAAATATCCTCATAAGTAAGGGGAGTGTGGCCATGGAGTTTGCAGCAGAAAAGGGTAGATAAAAAATGGCCATCCCAAGGTAAATCCAGTAGGTCGTACTTGGAGTGAAATCTTTAAATAAGAAAATACATTTCATGAGCGACGACGCCACAAAGGCGAACTGCGCGACAAACATGACGCGCAACGGGTTAAACTTATCCACCAACATTCCCATCGGAAACATAAGAAACACGCTCATCAATCCAATAGACCCGCTAATCTGTCCCACTTCTCCAAGGGTTAACCCGATGGATAACACCATAAAAATCATAAAGACACCGAGTGCCCCAGACAGTCCTTGAAATGTTGTATAAAGGAATAAAAGGCGAAAGATACGTGCAGAAAAGCTTTCCTTAAAAAACTTCTTAACCGGTGCCAATGAAAGGCGTCGCTTTTTATCCATCATCGGCTCCGGCGGTGGATATTCACCCTCTTTCACATTCAGAGACATGAGAGTAAATGCTGTTAAATAAAGAACCGCCGCACCTAAAAAAATGACGGATGTATGGGAGGTCGCATATTTGAAAACAAAGAAATTAAAAAGTACACCGGCCAAGGAACCGACAACTTTGAAAAAACCTATAAACCGTCCCATGAATTGCATGGGAACGACATCATTAAATAAATAATAAAAAACGGTGCTAACAAAGAGTTCAAACAGCCTAAATAGCGTGACGAAAACACAGATAAGGCCTATAACAATCATGGACGCCGTCAAATCGGTATGCCAGTGACTGATGAACTTATACAGCCATTGCCCTATTTGATCTGCAAAGCCAAGGAGCGTCAGAAAGATACTAATAAAAGGAGCCGAAAAAAGCAGAAAAGGAATACGCCGCCCCATCTTACTACGAAACCGATCACTGGCAGTACTGATGATCGGATTAAGGATAAAGTTCAGGGCGGAGGGGATCGTTGACATGACGAGTGCAATCACAAAGTTGGGAGCTTCGTGAGCTTTAAGAACCAGTGGCACAATCGCTGGCCACACGGCTTCCATGAGGGTAAAGCAGAAATCCCCTAAGAGCAGCCATGAGAAAAGAACGAAAACACCCCCTTTAGTATAAACTAAGGTTCCACAGCGATAAATGCCCGGTTCAGAGGAGGTGGTGCTTGGCGCAGGTGAGGCGGATTGTTGCATTAAGTAACCATTCGGACCCGAATTACATCAACCCGGAATCTCCAAAGGCGAAAGCGTCGCCTTTTACAACAAGCATGGCAAGCTCTATCAAAAGATCATCCATGCCGTGAACTGGCATCACGCAAAAGCATTTCGAATGGCACTCGTCAATCGCACAGGCCTTCCCGTCGCTTTTTCGATGAGCACATGTACAGAACGCACGCGTGCGGCTATCCGCTGCGCCTCATTTCGAAATTCCACAAGGAAAGTCACGGAGGTTTCCCCCAAGCGCTCCACTTGGGCTTTGGCACTAAGCTTTTCTCCGGCGGCCATTGGTTCGAGAAAATTAGCCTCGGCCTGACGCACGGGAGCTGCATGTGTCAAAGAAGCAAACCATGCCTCCCATCCCAGCGATGACGAACGAATCATTTCTTCAATCACGCCATGAGCCAGCGCGATCGCACGCGGGTAAAACACCACCCCCGCAGGATCAGCATCTTCAAAGCGAATCAGCACGTTTTGCTCAAATGTGCGCATGAACCTGCATTAAACCTCAACGCCATTTTTTTAGAACCTAAAAGAAACACCTCTCTCCCCCTGCACACCAAGACCGACCTCTCGCCATAACGAGGCTTGCACCATCACGCTTTGGCTTGGATATTTTCTCCGCACCGATGAAACGCTCAAGGAATGACGAACCTCTCGCCAATAAAATTGCGGTGCGCCCCATTTCCAAAAATGCCCGCGAATTGACGCCAATCATCAAGACCTCAACACCCCCTCCCGAGGCTTTGTCTCTGCCATCCACGGACGATATTCCACCCGTCAAACGCGAGGAGCGTTCCCGCATCTCCGCATCGCCCAAGAACGCCGACCTCTCGAACGTCAAACTCACTGCATCTTCAAAAAATCGGAAACGTCGCCGCCATAAGGCACCGCCTAAGAATCCGTTTGTTCTCATTTCACTTCTCTTCACCCTTTTCATCATCATGTTTTACGCCGGCTTTTTTTGGGAGTCTCTCAAATCAGCCATGCGGGCCTCTGCGGAAGCATTCATACCTATAAAACATGCTCAACAAGACAAAGCCCTAAGCCTCATAGATGATCTGATGCAGGCAAAGCATGAAGACCGTTTCGACGAGGCGAAGGCTTCTGCGCGGGCCGCACGTCAGGCCGATCCGCATATTCCGGGTGTTGAAATTGTGCTTGCGGAACTTGCTCTTGTGACTCAAAAACCCGCAGAAGTCGAAGCCGCCGCAGCCGAAGCACTCCGCCGCGGACAAAACCAAGCAGAAGCCAAACTACTTCTCGCGTTGGAAAAATGGATGACACGAGGCACAGGAACACGGTCCGCAGAATCCATGCTCGCGGCAAGGCAGCTCGCCAAAGAAGCCTCGGCGGAGGATATCTCCAATATGACCATCATGTATTTTCGCGGCGATATGGAGCGTTACTCCGGAGACAAATCCGAGGCTCATAAATTTCTTTTAGGCTCCCTCTACCGCCAACGTCCGTGGCTGAGCAACACCATTCTCTCCGCCAAAATGCAGCTCGCGGCAGAAGATGCGAACGCCCAATCCCAAGGTAAAAACAAAGCACCGAGCCCCATCGTCTCCACTCCCTCAAATGATGCCCTCCTAGCTTTACGAAAAGCCCTACAATCAGCCACGGATACTCACCCACCCCTCGCCGCCCTTCGACGTGTGACGACAGATTGGCAGATGAAATTACTGCTCGACGATCGTGCCTTTGACATAGACGTACTTCCTCCCGCAGTTCGACAAGCAAAGACCGCTCCACTGCGTCCACTTCCCGGCATGAATGCCACAAACTAAGGCTCCTTCTTGTTAACCATGCATTCATCACGACGCACGAACAAACCACCTCAAAAAGTTCCGGTGCGTCCCATGGCAAAATCTCTCCGCAAAGTCGCCTCTGTAAATCCGCACGAACTTCCAGCGTGCCCTCAAGCCTCGGAAAAAACCCCAAACTCCGCTCATCCCTCCTCCACTCAAAACCGTCAGAAAGTTCTCACCTCCGCTTCGTTGAAACCTGCTGTTTTATCCCAGAAAAACCTCCTGACTCCCGAAGATGCCGAGCGTCAATTTGATGAAAAAAAACGCCTCACCGAGCAACACAGGCGCAACTTATGGATTACGGCATTTGCACTCCCCGCCCTCTTCGCGACAGCTTTCTACGCCGGGTTTTCATGGAAAACTTCAAAAAGGAATGACTCGCCGAACGCCTCGTCCGCCAGCACCGAAAATCAGACACAAGCCCTTCAACACATGGATGACGCCGTTCACGCGAAATACCACGACCGTTTCGATGAAGCTAAAACAGCGGCACAAGCAGCGCGTAATGCGGCCCCCGATATCAGCGGTGTTGACGTCGTCTTTGCAGAAATCGCTTTAACAACCAATCACATTGACGCCATGAGGCAAGCGGCAAGGGCCTCCATGAAGCGCGGGCAAAACCGTGGAGACGCGCTGATGTTTCTGGGATTAGAAAAGTGGATTCGACGCCGTTCTGTACGCAACCAATATAATGCCATTGTAGAAGCTAAAGCACTTATGACACGGGCCTCGGAAGAAGATATGTCGAATATGATCATCATGTTTTTTCGCGGCGACATCGAAAGCAGTACGGGCGACAACGCGAAGGCTCAAAAATTTCTGCTCGGCTCGCTCTATCGTCAGCAACCTTGGGTCAGCGCCGCCATCATTTCCGCCAAAATGCAACTCGCAGAAAAAGAGGCACGCGAAGCCTCTCGCACCGGTGCCATTGACGCAGAAATTCCCGTTACCGACCTCGGACGTGCCTTTGTTGCGCTCCATCAAGCCCTGATTTCTCGTTCCAATTTGCAATCCCCACTCGCCGCCCTACGTCGCAGGGCCTCCGCATTGCAAATAAAAATGCTCCTCAACGATCAAGCCTTCGACCGCACCGCCCTCCCAAAATCCCTTCAAAAAGCCAAGACCGCCCCCCTCTTCAAGCTGCCGTGTACGGAAAATAAAAAGGGTTAGCCCTCCCTTAAAATCTTTCGCGTTTGCCACCGCCTCACCCATGCCCGCGCCCACTCGGGAGATGTTCCGAATTTTCCAAGCCACAGGCGACGGAAGGAATGCTTAAAATACTCCCGATGCGCCGGGGCGAAAAAATAATGATGCATGCGGGCAAAAGCTTTCCCGGGCGTTTCACGGTATTCGTCAAGGCCGGCTTGTATTTGTGCAAAAACTGTCTTTTCGCCATCGCCATATTCATCGGCAAAAGCATCCCACAAATCCTGAACAGCCTGCGGTTGGGAGAGATAGCGCGAAAGGGTTTCAAGCTCCGCCCTAAAATCATCCCCTTCCTTGCCCGTTAAAGCAAAGACCCCCTCGTCCTGCATTTGATGCGGCGTGAGCGAGGCGGCGACTAATTTTTTCCCCTCAAAATCTAAATGCACCAAATATCCCGTGCTGAGGTAATACGAGCCGACATTATCATCATTTCTAAAAACGAAATTTCCCTGGCCATAAGCAATGGGAACTCCTTTGTAGATTTCTCCTCCCTGCGGAACGTGCGCATGGTGAGCGACCACGGCCGCTGCTCCTGCTGCCGCAAAGCGGCGTAGCCCCTCAACAACATAAGGCGGCGGCATCGGCGCATGTTCACGGCCCCCATGAAAAATCACCAGCACAGCATCTACCTGAGATTTCAGAGCGCGAATGTCGGCTTCTTGACGCTCGACATCATAGACGTAAGCTCCCGGACTGTTATTTATGGATGCACACGCTTCACCTTCGCCACAATTGATAATCCCAAGGCGGAGTGCCTCCGATTCGATAATTAACGGACGTGCCGCATCTTCTCCCGTCATCGCCGCGCCCACCGTGCGAATACCAGCGCGTTGAAGCACAGACAGCGTATGTTCGAGGCTTTCATACCCGTAGTCCATGGAATGATTATTCGCCAATGCTGCCACGTGAAATGGAACCTGCGTCAACGCCGCAATCCCCGCCGCTTCATCCCCCCGTAAACACGGCCCACATTTATCTAAAGCTGTCCCTTTATCGCCAAGAACGCATTCCACATTCACGATATTAAGATCACTCTCGCGTAAAATTGGTAGTAAATCACCATAGACCGCCAAGGGGTCTCGTTTGATGATGTCTTCATAGTGCCAAATCGGTGCCCAATCCGACGCAACCGTCACGCGATACCCCACCTTCTTTTTTTGCTCAAAAAGATTCATTGGAAAAAATTCAGCTTCTTAGTTGTCATTCCCATTTGCGCTCGGCAGAAAAAAGCCCCATAATCATCAGAAACGTTAAAGGCTATGAATAGAGAAGTATCTCATCACGGCGTACGGTTGATGTCCACGAAATAGTTTGGCCCGTCGCTTTGGGGTTCTTACAGGACGTACTTGTTGTATGTCATTATTGAGCACCATAAATAATATCCGATAAGCTCCCGCAAAATGGGGTATATGGCCTCATTGAAGCCGCTGCCCAAAAATTTTTGCATTGACATAATACGCGGTAATTTTTATGATGTCACGTGTTTTTAAGACGAAAAGCCCTCCATTTATAAAAAAAAACCAATATTTTACATCCTTCTTCTTATTGGATTTATTCTATCAGTTTCTTTGAGAGCCTCGGATTTTTCATTAACGCTCGAGGGAAAGGTCTCTTGGGAAAACGTGCCGTGGAATCCTTCGTGAACGCTAGGTGCTGAGGATACGATTTCCGATATTTCATCCGATGGTGACATCCAACGCTTTTTATATCTCAATGGAAATTAGAAGGTGAAAGATTTGACGCGGGTGGGGCGCAACGGTGATGGGAGAGTCATTATTTATAATGATGATGAAACCACAGGGGACCAAGATCAGACGCTGACGATTACCGATACCCTTATAGTAAAAAAGGCTCTGTACTTCCGCAGTTTTAATACTGATGGGCGCCTTACTGTTAATGTCGCTAATCTTATCATTGATCACAGTGCGGAGATCGGAATCAGCGAGGCTCCCGACAGCGGTAAAGTAACCCTCCACGTTACCGAAAACACAACCTTCAAGGGGGGAAATACACGATTTTACCTTTTTGCCAACGCCACCCAAGACACCCAAGTGAATCTCGGCCATATCATTTTTGAAAAGTCCTTAAGCGGAGGAAGCCCGGGAATTGATATTCAGGCCCAGACATTGCGCGTCAAAAGCCTCGAGACTCCCGCAGAAGGTAGCGTGGGTACAATTCGTGTGGGAATTGAAGGGGGAGCTGGAACGTTGTTGATTGATGGCGGAGAAGATCAGGGCACAACGAGCTTCAGCTCCGTGATCATTAATCAAGGCAGCAGATCTTTAACGGTGGAAAAGTCAGGCAACACTATCCAAATTTTGAATCCGCAAAGGGGCAATCGCTACACGGGTGGTACCGTTATTCGCGGCGGCGTTCTTGCCGTAAATAATGAAGAAATGGGGAGTAGCGGCTTGGGTTCGGGAGCGGTAACCGTTAAAGCTCAGGGTACACTTGCCGGTAACGGAGCGATCGTTCTTGGCGCAGGGAATTCTACAACGGTCGAGGCAGGCGGGATAATTGCCCCAAGTGCTTATGGCACTGCTGGATTTAGCGTGCTACGGTTCAATAATTATGCGAACAAAGACAAAGAGGAGAGCCTCCTCTTAAAAATGGAAGACGGTTCAGGGTTCACCTTCAACGTAGATCAAGAAGGCCATAGCGACCAAATTCTATTTGGCTATTTTCAAAAGGGGAGCGTCATTTTTAATGGCTCTATCGCCGTCAATGTCAAAGGAGACCTTGCGGAGGGAGTGATTTATAATTTGTTTACATTTAAAGCCAGAGGAGGCACTGAAACGGGTCTGTTGGAAAGCAGCGGCTTGTTTGAAGGGCTTGTCGCTGGCAAAGGGTTTGAAAAATTTATCCCGACCTTTCATTATGATGAGCCGGAAGTCGGCGGAATCGGCATCATTTCAATGACCGTTAACGCCCGTTAATAAATTTTAAATTTTTTCTTGACCTTGTTGCAAATTCGCGGATGATGTCACGTGATTTCAAATTATGCCTCGTCTCACCCAGCTTGACATTGCCTCGCACGTCGGAGTTTCGCGTTCGACGGTAGCAGCGGTGCTATCGCGGTCGCCGCAGGCACGGATATCGCCTCAAGTACGGCAGCGGATACTAAGTACAGCGGCGGCGTTGAATTATCGGCCCAACAATCAAGCGCAACTTTTACGTGGGGCAAAGAGCGGCTGCATCGGGGTATTGAGTTTTAATGGAATGTTTGCGTTGTCGCAGCGGAAGGTAAAAGCGGCTGCGGACGCCATACTCGCGCAGGGTTACCAATTGGTGGTGCAGGAAGTGCTTTGGTATGGTTCGCAGGATGAGCAAGCCATTAAGCGGGCGGTGGAGGGCTTTCTGGATGCGCGGGTGGAAGGGATTCTTTTGGTGTACCCAAGTACCGCCTTTACGCAGGAATGGCTGAATAAAATTTTGGAAGCCGAAGTTGCCGTTGTGGGGATTGCCGGAGATCATCTGCACGGAATTGCCAATTTCGTTTCTGACCGAACTTGGGGTTACGAACAAATCACACGACATTTACTGGAGGAAGGTTTTAGGCGCCTTGCTTTACTCTCTAATGACTCATCCTATGAGAAGATTGGTTTTTTCAAAGCATTAGAGAATTTCCCTGAAGCTCGTGAACAAGCACGCATACTGCATCCGGTAACTCCGGCGAACTGTTTAAAAGAACTCTCAATAGAAGACCAGTATTACATGCCTGGTGTGTGGGGGATGAGGCAAATTCTGGAGAGTGAAAAAGAACTTCCGGAGGCATTGGTTTGCGCTAATGACCATTGGGCACTCGGGGCACTGCAGGTCTGTCATCAGGCGGATATTCGGGTTCCCGAGGACATGGCTATTACGGGGTTTGACAATGACCCGGCGGGAAAATACGGCGCAATTCCCTTAACCACGATGAACCACCCGGTACGAAGAATTTCCCAACAAGCCGTAGCTCGGCTTGTGGAGATAATTCAAAACAATCAGGTTTCTCTCGAAGATAAAGTGTCCATTCGCGGTGAACTCATTGTTCGCAAATCTAGCGGACTTACACAGGCCCCCACATGTACGCGAACTACATGGAGCCCCCCACATCCTCCCTCGCCGAACTTTCACTCTCAAACACCAGCTTCATCCTTAAATAACCAGCTCAAGCACACAGACTTGCAGCACAAATCGTTAAATATATGAAACATACAAACCTCATTGCATCCATCATTGGCGTATTAGCCTTTGCCCACCCCGCACCCCTTCGTGCCACGGATTATTCCACGGTAATCGGAGGCGGTGTTGTCACATGGACAAATGCATCATGGACTCCCTCGGGTATCCCGGGTGTAGGTGATAATATCACCGATATCTCATCAGACTCTGCCACCCAGAGGGGCTTTTACCTTAATGGAGACCATGAAGTAAAAAACCTTACGCGGGCGGGCAACAGCGGCATGGGTACATTGCAAATTTTCAATTATTCTAGCGCTACGAACACCACACAAACATTGACAATTACCGACACATTGACGGTACAGCGTAACTTAGGGTTTCGAAGTCAGAATAATACACAAGGGCGATTAGTCATTGATGCAAAGGATATTATTATTGATTCCACGAATGTCGGAACGACACTTACTATTAGCGAGAGCACTAATTACCCAAGAGTGACCTTAGATGTCTCTGGTAGCACAACCTTCAAAAATGGCAATTCGAGATTTGTGATGGAGAGATATGCAACGAGTGAAACAATCGTTAATCTAGGGAATGTCTTCTTCGAAAATACCCTGAGCGGAGGGAGCCCAGGCTTAGAAATCAATGCAGGCACTCTTAAAGCCACAAGCCTTTCTTCTTCGACCAATGGTAGTGTCGGCGTTATAAGGACAGCATCGGGTTATACCAATGTAGCCAAGCTGCTTATTGATGGAGGTAGTGGCACAAATACAACAGCGTTTAAGGCTATTATTTCAGATTATGGGGATGGCAGGCTCACGGTGGAAAAGACGGGGAACACTATTCAAATACTGAATTCTACAAATGGAAGTTCTTACCGGGGTGGTACTATTATTAGTGGCGGTGTCCTTGCAGCCCATAGCACCAATGTAGGGTCGAGCTCTCTAGGCTACGGAGCCGTTACTGTTAAAACAAATGGCACATTAGCGGGCTCTGGCGCGATTATATTAAAGGATGGTAACTATACAACGGTTGAGGCGGGAGGAGCGATTGCTCCAAGTGCCCATGGTGAGGGAGGGTTTAGTTCTCTAAGAATGAATAATTATATGAATTATACCAATGTAAGTCATCAACTTCTAGATATGGAAGGCGGTTCTTCCTTTACCTTTAAGTTGGATGGTTCAGGCAATAATGACAAAATACTGTTTGGTTTTTATGCAGCAGGTGATGTCGTTTTTGGCGGAGATATCGCTGTCAATATCACTGGTACTCTTTCTACAAATGTTGTATATCAACTCTTTCACTTCAGTAGTGGTGGCATTGAATCACCATCACCCATAAATAGCGGTATTACGAACGGCCTTATAGGTGGCACAGGGTTTGGGGGCTATATTCCGACCTTTCATTATGATGAAGCTGGCTACGGAGGAACGGGCGTAATATCTATGACAGTCATTCCTGAGCCTACAACAACATTGCTTCTAATGGCTTCGCTGCTTGGGACTCTGGCCGCTTGGCAACAAAATCTGCGAAAGAAACGCCAATAATTTGAATTATAATTTCTGCGGCTACTAGCGGGAGGCTTCTCATGCGACCTGCAAGTACTTGTGTAGCATTCTCATTAATAGAGATGTTGGTCACCATAGGTTTGGTCATGATTTTGGCCACTCTGGGAGTTGTCGCCATGGGAAAGTTTCTGGAACGGGCAAGCGGCATTCACTGTGTCTCAAATCTCAAACAGATTGGCATGGCTACTGTAGCTTATGCGAGTGAACATGGAGGGGAACTGCCATTTTATTATTATCAGCCAACGGAGGGGAATTCTGGGAGCGGTGCTATTGCTGGCACATGGTTTTACCTTCTGGCTCCCTATCTTTCTGTTCCTCGCACAGAAGTCAATACACTTCCCGCTAATACTGATCGCACACTCTTAGGAACAGCCGACGTTCCAATCGAAAAAGCCAACGTCTTTACCTGCCCGGGGCATCGCACGAGTGAAAGTACTTTGTATTGGAAGCCAAAGCCGATGTCCTTCCCAACGCGAATACCCGTTAGCTATTCACCGTCATTGACCCTTGGAACTACTGCACTCTATTATTCGCAATCTCATCGCCGAGGAGCGGGCATATTACACCCTACGGGATACACGATGTATCCCATAAAACTCCATGAGATCGCGACACCGACAAAAAAAATCTGGATTTGCGACTCATCAACAGCTGCTTACCTCAATACTTCGGAGTCCCGTTGGTTACCAGGAGGAAACCCAAATCCTGAATATCATTACCCTTACTATAGTTTCACTCGACACGATCAGGCAGGTAATGCACTTTTTTTTGATGGGCATGTCGAGCGGATGCCGTTGACAACCTTTACAGAATATCCCTTGGGGCTTACCAAAGCTCTCGTTCGTTACTTTCATCCCTTCCGCGAAGCTCAACTTGATGAGTAATAACTTTACATCCTATGTAAAAACATACGGATTCCACGAGATATCCATAGAACAACACCTAAATATATTCATATGAAAAAATATTTTCTTCTTCCGTTTTTCCTCATACTTGCTGCGTGCAAGCCTTCGGCCCCTACGACTTCTCAATCTCCTACAGCAACACCGACGCCACTACAGCCCTTACCTCCTGCGCGTCAAGCTCCATCTCCCCCGCAAGATTTACCCACTGTCTATGTGGCCACTACAGGTAACGATTCGCAAAATGGCCAGCAGGAGGCACCCTTAGCTACAGTGAAGAAGGCTGTAGAAACGCTTGGGACACAAGGTGGTGTCATTATTCTGCGTGAAGGAGTGTATCATGAAACTTTTCAACTTCCCTATAAACAGGATGATGACGCCCCCCTATGGATTATGGCTGCACCAGAAGAAAAAGTGATCTTTGAAGGGGGCCTCCCTATTACGGAATGGAAGAAAGATTCGGCCTATCCAGGGATGTTTTTAGTACATGCCCCCCAACGAGAGACGATGTTTGGTGCGGCGGAATATGTAGAAGTTTGGGAAAATAATTATCGCATTCGCTATCGTAAGGTGGCAGACCCTGCGGGTGTTATGGCATGGCCCGGAAGTGTATGTACGATGGATGGGGATCAGTTGTTAATCCATGTACGTGATGGACGCACACCTCTTGAGGCCGAATTATGGCATAATAAAGTCGCTCAGGGCGTGAGCATCTCAAAGTCTAATGTCAAACTTGTGGGAATTACCTTCCAAAATTATCTAGGGGGAGGGCAAGCAAGAGCCCTAACGCTTAGCCGAGGGAAAAATATTAACATTCACCACTGCCACTTTATTAATAATACTATTGGCATTAGCAACTCGGGCCGTGAAACACATGTCGAGGATTGCTTGTTTAACGAAGTAGGACTAGGGATTCAACATAGTGGAGGACCAACGAATGTAGGAATAGACCTCGTGGCACGCCGATGTATTTTCCAAAGTGCCGCAGGGGCCTTTGCGTTTTCGGATTTGGGTGAACATGTACGCAATGGTATTAGGATTTATTATCCCGGGGATGGTGCGACAATTGAACAATGCGTGACAGCAGGATTTTGGGCGGGCATTTATATTAAGACTGTTTCCGGTAAAGAAGGCTCGCGTCCTTACTATATTCGAAATAATACCCTTATTGACACCTTGCGAAGTGGAGCAGATCATAAGCATCCAAGAACATTTGTTCAGCGCAATATTATAGGTCCCTATGTTGAAGCTTCCGGTGCGGGGCCTAATGGCAGCTACCTACGTCAATGGGGAGCAACGCTCAAAGAAAATTACTATTTTGGCCATTCCGGCAAAGCTATAGAAGGTGAAATTAATGGACCAGAGCCATTTGTAGATTTAGTCGGTGGAGATTTGCGTCTTTCTCCCAAGTTAACTTTCCCCGTACCCGCCAATCAATTAGGTGCCACAGAAATCCTGAAAGTTCACTGGAATAAACGACTGGCTGCTACTTTGCGCCCCATACAAAGTGAAGAAGCTCCTTTAACCATAACGCAGATGCCGGTAGTAACGACTTCGCGTGAAGGAGCTCTTATTTCGATGGCTTTTTCACAAAAAGTAAAACCCAAACTTCTCTATCGGGTTCAAGGAGAACAAGAATGGCACACAAATTATGGCTTAGATAATCAAGTTACACGCCCAACAAGCATGGCCGTCGCAGCTCCTGTAGAGCCGGAGATCATCACTTCTTGGCGCACACTCTTTGTCTTGTTAAATCGGGCGCTTAAACCTGATACAACTTATGAATATCGTATTCAAGCAGGCGGCGGTGCGGAGAAAGTTGAAACACCGATGGGGACATTTACAACACAAGGTGACATTAAGACGCTCCATGTAGCCTCAGGTGCTGCAAGTGAAAAGGCCGATGGCAGTGTTGATACCCCGTGGGCACAAATTCAGGATGCTCTGGATCGCGCACTTCCCGGCGACAAAGTGATAATTGCTCCCGGTGTTTATACCGATCCGATTCTTCTACAACACGGAGGAACGCCGGAACACCCACTTATTGTGCAAGGAAGCGGGATGCACGAGACGATTCTCGATGGCGGAAAACAAGTAGGAACCATGGTCGCCCTTAACAACGCACCTCATGTCCATCTCATAGATATGCAAGTTCGCTGGTTCGGAAACATCGGCATTCATGCCAAGAACTCTCCTTACGGCAAGGCAAAAGGTTTATGGGCGTGGAATCAGTCACTAGCTCCTGTATCGGGAGGAATTAGTGGTCATACCCTTTATATCGAAGACTCACCCGGATGGGATGTTAGCTATTCTATATTTAATCGTGCAGAAATTGGTATTTTCGCCCTGCGGTCTCCTCAAATTAAACTCCAACATAATTCAGCTTTTGGGAATATCTATGCGGGAATTAATTTGACAGATTCTTCCGAAGGCTCGGTTGTGATGTATAATACCCTAAATTTTACCGGCAATAATTCCTATTATATTGCAGATAAGAAACCAGAAGCGTTTGCATCCTTGGTGAGCGATTATAACAATTTTGGAACAAAAGTTCGTGACGCAAAAACAATTTATTCAGGAGGGACAACGATAAAAAACATCGAGGGTATCCGCCCTGAAAATGATTTTACACCAGAACCGCGCTACGGTAAATTGGCTGAAAGCAAGTTTATCATTTCAACTTTAATTGGCGGAAAAGAGGGTTTCTTTTTACGCATGTCCGAATGGCGGGAGTTCTCTCATAAAGATGAAAATTCGATTTTTGCCGATCCCTTGTTTGTAAATCCCTCCAAAGGCGATTTTCGACTTATGCCGGGAACTCCCAATCTATTGCCAAATGGAGAAATTATTGGTGCAGCGGGCCTCGCAGAAAAACCTTCTTTATGAAAGTAACTTCACACATTCCTAATGGAAGTGGACGCGTTCTTAACGTCTCACCCGAACGTATAGAAATTGAACTCATTGCTTACAGTAAGGGAGCCCGTTATTTCTGTGTAGAAGTTTCGGATATTGAGGCACCTTGTGAGCCAGAGCTGCTTTTAGTTCCGGATTCTCTTTTCCGCATTAAGGAGTTCATCTATAAATTTTATGCCGATGTATGGATTCGTGATTTAGAGGGAACACAATGGCAGCGTACCCGCATCCTCGATCACTCGCCTGAATTAATGCGATACAGTGTGCCTCTTCAACCCGGAAAACGCTATCTTCTAAGTTCTGAGCCGCCCGTTCGTTATGTAGATACAACGCGAGAGATATTTGAAATTGCCCAATTACGGCCCCATGAAGCAAGTATTCATTATCTCGGACACTCTATAGAACACCGCCCCCTCTTTGCGCTCCGCATTTCTAATGAACACGTTAAACTAGGAAGCGAAGGGAAGCCCCTTATTCATATTGTTGCAGGCGAGCATGCGAGTGAGTTCGCCGGAGAACAAATTGCACGTGGCATGTTAGACCTTGTGCTTTCCGAGAAAGGAGCACCCTATCGCCGAGATTATATATTTGATTTTGTGCTGAATTCAAATCCTGATGGCAATTATCATGGCTGGCATCAATACAATCGTCGAGATTGGTTAGAGCATAATTATCAAGACACTGTGGATCGAAGTTGGCATCATGAGTTTCTTCCCTACATGCAAGGCAAGCCGTTTGATTATTCGCCTGAAACAGTAGCTTTGATGGAGTGGATGAAAATGACACGCCCTGCATGTTATTTAAGCATGCACAGTTGGGAAGGACATCAAGGCAATCCAGGAGCGTTTTATGCCTCGCCAGAGGAACTTACACCATCGTTGGGACAGGCAGTGAGGGCGATTACTGAAATCGCTTGTGCAATATCACAAAAACTTGGATTCAAGTTTTGCCCGTTTTCCTATCCGGGGGACAATTTACATCTGGGGCAGTTTTTGATGCGTAACGAAGTAGCCGTCGCCTACCTCCCGGAAGGGAACTATGCCGTAGGCCCTGATGCACTGCGGGCTCTTGGTGCAGGAATGCTGCAAGGTATCCTTAACGATTCGCGCATTCCCCTTCGAGAGTTAGGTGGATCGAAATGGGACAAAATCACGACTCTTACGACATAAAACTCATGGCACTCCTTTCATTCGGCGTTATTGGCTGTGGTATGTTGGCGAGGTCCATGCACCTTCCCCATCTTCTGGAAACACCGGAGGCACGGCTTCATGTTTGTTGCGATCTCAATGAAGAATCTTTAGCAATCTGCCGTCGAGATTTTGGGCCCGTTCAGATAGAACGCGATTTTAACAAGGTTGTGAATGACCCACAAGTGGACGCCTTAATCATTGCCACGGGGGAACGTTACCGACTCCCCATTTATGCTGCGGCAGCAGCAGCAAAAAAGCCAATTTACACAGAAAAGCCCCTTGCAGCATCGTGGGAAGATACTATGCAGGCACGTGAGATGGTGGAGCAATCGGGTATTCCATTTTGCGTAGGACATAACCGTCGTTGTTCACCTGCCATGATGCGTGCGATTTCTCATTTTCATAGGCATATGAAAGACTCCTATTCAGCACCATGGCGGTTTAAGCGAGCGGGGTGGGAAAAAATTGATACCAAGGGACAAAATGGCGTTCCTGGGCTTTCGATCCGGATTAACGATGATTGGCAGAGTTGGAAATCAATACATATTACCGGAAGTTATACGGACTATGGGTTACTGATTGGTGAAATGACGCACTTTGTGGATTTGGCGCGGTTATTTTTGCAATCGGAGGCCACTCGTGTTTTCACGATGCACAATGGAATTCTAAATCACGTCGTTAGCATAGAGTTTGCAAATCAAGCTCTCGCCAGTATTGCTATGTTTTCCAATGGTTCCTTTGGCTACCCCAAGGAACTTTTAGAAGTGATGGGCGGAAGCGGCGTGGTGGTGTGCGATCATATGTTAGAAGTACGCACAGCCGGCATGGCCGACGCTCCTGCGCTGGAAACTTTTCCGTTTTTAAAAGATCGTCATCCCCACATCGGAACGGAAGGTGGAGTATGCGGATGGTTGAAAAAGAAAAGGGCAGCCTGTGATGAAGCGGCTGTCTCAGGCAACCCTCTGGATCAATTTACAGCGGAACCTGACAAGGGCCATGCTCGCATGTTAAAAGAGTTTATTCGTGAGATTCGTGGAGAACGTTCGCCAGTTAGCCCCATTCAAGATGCCGTAGAAGCCATGCGAATCTGCCTCGCTGCCGTAAAATCCGCCCAAGAAAAAAGACCCGTAGAAGTCGCAGAAATTGGATAAGCTCATTTTTTGAATGAGGTGGCGTGGGAAGTGTAGGCTGAAATGAGGTTTCTAAGTTAGCTCAGAAACGGCTCCATTGGGTTGGTTGTGTTGTTTGTTATAAACGTGCTTTCTCTATTTCTTCTTCCTGAGCTTGCGTAGAGCGAGAAATGCCCCGCTCGCCCCCTCCCCGCAACCGACTCCTGTATCTTGTAGGTTTCCATCATGAAAGTTATTCACAAATACCTGGCAGGGTAAGGTAACGGCAGGGTGAGTCCGAAGGGCCGCGCTCACTGGCTCCGCTTCAGCGTACCAGATTGTCGCCGTGTCACTCTGTGGGTGTGCGGCTTTGAGGCCGCAGAATCTTGGAATCCTCACTCTCCGCATGGAGCATCTCCGTGGCCTGCAAGGAACGCGTTTGACGTTCGATGACCTCAACGGTTTCAATGTCTTTATTTGAACCGGCTCCAAGGTCTTTGAAACGGCGAGCCGCAATCAACACCCTGCCTTCCAACGAACCCACGGCCTGATTGTATTGCGCCACCATACCGTCAATTTTTTGCCCCAGCCCATGAAAATGCCCGGCCAACACGCGGATGCGGTCGTAAAGTTCGCGTCCAAGTTCGCTGATGTGTTGGGCATTTTCAGCAATTTGTTCCTGACGCCATCCATAAGCTACCGCACGCAAGAGGGCGATGAGTGTGGTTGGAGTCGCTAAAATCACGCTTTGGTTCACGCCTGTTTCAATGAGGTCTGGGCGCTGTTCGAGCGCGGCACTGAAAAACGTTTCGCCAGGCAAAAAGAGCACCACAAACTCCGGTGCCGGTGAAAATTGCTCCCAATAGCCCTTTGTTGCTAACTGCTTAATGTGATGAGCCACCTGCTCAGCATGACGTTTCAGGCAAGCAACACGTGTGGTTTCATCGGTTGCAGCAAGTGCCTCCAAATAGGCTTCCAGAGGGCATTTGGCATCTACCACCACGTTTTTCCCACCCGGTAATTTTATCACCACATCCGGACGCAAACGTCCGCCTTCGGTTTGGACGCTCTGCTGCTGATAAAAATCGCAATACTCCAACATCCCCGCCAATTCCACGACGCGTTGAAGTTGAATTTCTCCCCAACGACCGCGCACCTGCGGAGCACGGAGAGCTTTGACAAGATTGGAGGTTTCGCTTTGCAATTGAAGCTGCGTTCCTGCCAGCGATTTCACCTGCTCGGTCAGACTCACATAGGCCGTCGTCCGTTCTTTTTCTATCTCCGCAATTTTGCCATCCACTTTGTGCAAGGACTCCTGGAGTGGCTTCACAAGGGCATCAATTGCTTGCTGACGCGCACTCAAATCACTCTGCGCACCCTGCTGAAACTTTTGCAAAGTTACCTGCGCCAACTCCAAAAACGACCGATTATTACTTTGGAGAGCATCAGACGAAAGTGCTTTAAACGCCTCGGCCAACTGCTGCCGCGCCTGATCGAGAAGCGCGAGTTTCTCGGACGATGCTTTCTGCGCTTCTTCCATACGAGCTTGAATAGACGCGGACTCTGCCTGACGCATCGCCAGATGTTCCGTAAGTTGCCTCATTTCCGCAGTCTGCTGCTCCCGTTGTGTGTTTGCCTCCGCTATCTGCGCCTCCTTCGCCTGCAATGTTGCTTGTGCCGCTGCCAATTGAGCCCTTCCGCGCCCTCGTAAAACAAGCCACGCCAGTACAATTCCTGCCAAAAAACTTCCAACGATGGTAAAAAGCAACTCGTAAGTCATAAAAGAAAACGCAACACCCATCATCCTCTATGACCTTCTTCAAAGCTATGCTCGATTTTTTTTCACGATCACGAAACGCGAGGCTCTCCGCTTTCTTTACCCTGCTCGCACTTATCGGCTGCGTGACTCCTCTCCTATCACTCCGCGCCGAACCCACGCCCTCACACAATCTCGTTTCCTTAGATGTTGTTCAACCTCCCGTTCTACCGGAAATCCGTTATGCCACGCGGCATAATTTTACGGGGGAAGCGGTGTACAGTATTCCTCGACTTTGGCTCCACAAAGACGCCGCCTGCGCCCTTTCTCGTGTGCAGCACGAGCTTCAAAAATCCGGCCTTGGGCTCAAAGTGTATGATGCCTACCGTCCGCTTTCGGTACAGCAGAAAATGTGGGACCTTATCCGTGATGAACGCTACGTTTCCAATCCGGCTAAAAACAAAGGGCGTCACACACGTGGGACAGCGGTGGATGTTACGTTGATTGACAAAAAGGGGCGCGAATTACCGATGCCGAGTGACTATGACGATTTTACCGAGAGAGCGAACCGCAAATATCAAGGTGCCACGAGCGAAGAAAAACATAACCGTCAACTTCTCGAGGATGTGATGGTGCGGCATGGCTTCCTTCCATTTCCCGATGAATGGTGGCACTTCGATCTCAAAGGCTGGGAAAAATATCCCGTCTTCGATATCCCGCTCAAATCTCTCGTCCGCTCACGTTGATCCCTCCGCAGGAATTTCGTCGAGGAGAACGCGGGCGTCAACAATGACCGCCGTGGCAAGATCAAAGCCCACATTAACGGTGGTACGGAGCATATCGAGGAGACGATCCACGCCGAGAACAATCCCAATTCCTTCCGGCGGGATGCCGAAAGTTGCCAGCAATCCGGCGATGAGTGGAAGCGAACCTCCGGGAATACCCGCAACAGCAACAGCACTCAGCACGGAAAGCAGAAGCAAAGTCAATTGTTGCGTGAAGGAAAGTTCCACACCAAAAACTTGCGCGATAAAAAGCACCACCGAGCCTTCGTAAAGTGCCGTTCCGCTCATGTTCATGGTTGCCCCCAAAGGCAAAACAAAGCCGGCAATGCTCGGGCGAACGTTGAGAACTTCGTGAGCGCAGCTCAAAGATGTCGGCAATGTCGCATTGCTCGAGCTCGTGGAAAATGCCGTGACTAAAACTGTGCGAACATCGCGGAAAAATTGACGCGGACTTCGATGCGCCCAAAATTTTAACCACAAGGAAATCGTTCCGAAGAGATGCACCATCATGACCACGGAACAACCAAGTGTAAAAACCCCGAGCGCAAGAAAGATGTCCACCCCCACCTTCACCACGACACTATAAATCATGGCAGGAACCGCATAGGGCGCGAGCTTCAGCGCAAAGTGAACAATGCCTGTCATCAGATCGGCAACAAGGTCCAATGCCTCCAAAAGTTTCAGCCGCCTTCGCTCCTCGAGTTGCGTGCCAACAGCTCCTACAAGTATCGCAAATAAAATCAGCGGGAGAACCGCACCGATGGCATTATCACTATGCCCCACCACAGCGCCTAATAAATTTTTCGGCATGAACATCTCCACAATCATCATGAGGCTCACCGGCTGCGCCGATGCCTGTGTTTCCAAATGCTGTTCCGCAGCACCTCCGTATTCGCTTAGCAAATGCGCTTTTGCCTCCGCATCCAAATGATCCCCCGGGCGCAAGGTATTCATCATAAGAAGTCCCAACGCAACACCGACAATCATGTTGAGAAAAAAGAGGATAAATGTACGTCCTGCGAGGGGGCCGAGACGATCCAATCGCCCCAATTGCGTGACGCCCGATGCCAACGAAGCAAACACCAAGGGAATCACCACAAAGAAAAGCATCCGCAAAAAAATTTGCCCCAGCGGATCTAAGAAAGTGACCGCAACTTTTTGCGCGACGAGGAGCAAATTTGGAAAAACCTGACCGAGGGCGAGCGTCAACGCCCCTGCCACAACGCCAATAACAAGACCAAGAAGGATGCGATTGGCGAGGGAACGACTGGAGTCTAATGTCATGGAAAACTAAAGCAGCACCGTGGCTCTCAAATCCGGCGCGCAGGCGAAAAGATCAACTGCCTCTCGCTGATGCCGCATAGCGCATTTCGTAATCGAAAAGCTCGCCGGGTTGAAAAAAACGCTTTAATTCAAGCTCCGCATTTTCAAGAGAATCGGAGGCGTGGACAATATTCGCCATCACATCCACACCAAAGTCGCCGCGCACCGTTCCTTTCTCCGCTTTTTTAGAATCCGTAGGTCCAATGATTGTGCGCACCTTTTCGATGGCATGGTCACCGGCTAAGGCTAAGGCAATCACCGGCGTGGATTGCATGAACGCCTCCACTTCGGGGAAGAAAGGCTTGGAGGCAATGTGTGCATAATGCTCCCGTAGTAAATCTTCAGTCGCACAAAACATCTTGCATCCGCGAATTTGAAATCCTGCTTCTTCAAATCGTCGAATCACTTCACCGGCTTTGCGCCCCGCGACACAGTCGGGCTTTAATAAAACGAGAGTTGTTTGCATAAACCTGCAAACCTAAAGCCGACGCCTTGGAAGCTGAAGGAAAAAAGATTTTCCCGAAAGATAATCCTAACCCGACAACTCGAGCAGACGGATAAACGTCCCCGTAGGTGGTATTCGTTAGAGACCCCGACGCAAGCGGCATCAAGCCCCCAACGCATCGCTCGCTCCATGGAACATCGGCAACACAGCCAACGCGAAGCCCCTTGATGGTTGTTTTTCTGGAATCCTACCAACCGAGGCTTAAACTACGATTATCACGGGTTAAAATCGTGTATCTTTGCACGCTTTGCATAACATGACCGCTCTCGGCACCAGCCTCTTTTCCGAACTTTCTCCGAAATTTTTTGGCGTACTGACGGGACTGAACGCGCGGATATATCTGGATGTGCTGGATGCCATCGAGCGGGAAATGCCGTCACGCGGGGATGCGATGGAACGAGCCGAGGCATTGGAGATCATTGATCGAGTGCTGGCGTCCGGGGCGGTTTTGCAGGATGAGGCGGATGAAGAATTGGCGGGGGCGGAGGCGGATCAGCCATCCTCCCGCGCACTCCGCCGCCTGATTGAGTCCGGATGGATTGAGGAGGAAAAGCGTTCGGATTACCGCCGCGTTCTGTTTCTCGAACCAGCCGCGCAAACCTTGCTTGAAGCCCTACGCGCCATCGTCAGCCAGACAATCGCCTCCTTCACCGGAAAGCTCCGGCTCGTCTGTGACAGGCTATCCTCCCTGCGGTTCCCACATTCACGGATGGAGTTAATCTGGGAGGAATTGAAAAGCTGCTTAGCACAGGTGCGAGCAGGGCTCAGGGAGCTACGGATGATCCGCAAGCAGGTGGAGCGTTATGCTCAGCGCCAGCTCAAATCGGCCACCATCGCAGAGGCACTGGACATTATTTACAACGAGTTTTCCACGCTCATCACCCAACAATGCTACCGCGAATTGATTCACGCACGGCTGCCAGAGCGGTTGCGCGAGGCAATGGAGGGGTTGTCGGAGTTGGAGCAGGATGACCTTGCTTTGCAACGGTTGGCCGAAGACTTTCTCCGAACCAACTCGGATACCGCAGGGGCGATGGCCGAGATTCACCGCACTATCGAGGAGCTTTCGCTGGCACTGGGCGACGTAGAACCAACGGCGGATCGGGTAGATACCAGCGCAGCAGACTTTGCCCGCCGTTCGCGAGCCCGCATCCGCTACATCCAGGACGTCGGATCGTCTCGTCGGCAGCAAGTGAAAACTATCTTTGATTATGTGCGCGAACATCTCGCCGAGGTGCGATTCGCAGACTTGGAAGACAAACTCGTATTGCCGCCGATGCGACTGGCCGACTTGGGGCTCATTGGGGAACGGTCCCTCGCCAAAAGTCGGAAAACATACGAAGCGACGACCCGATGTCCCGTGCCACCGACTCTCAGTGATCAGGAACGGGAAGAGAGCCTCCGGGAAATGGAAAAGAACATGCGCAACGCGCTGCGCCTCGATCGGGCCAATCGTTTTCTAAATCGGATGGATCTGAAATCCGGAGAGTCCATGACATCCCATGCCATGAGTATTCATGGGGAGGATGACATCCTTGATGTAATCTCCTGCTTAGTATTCGCCTCCGCTGGCGGTGCAAATTACCGTTTGCGAACTCTACGAGAATCGCAGCCCAATCAGCCCGTGCTTATGGATCCGAAGAGTGATTTTGAAATCGAACGATTTGAAGTGGAAATGAAATGAGCGAAGAATTTGCCCCATTGCCAAATACGGCAACGCTTCTCCCGGAGATCTCTGATTCCGACCGGGAAAACCTGCAAGCTGCCGTGAGCGAACTTTTCCACCGGCAGGCGATCTTGCGCGAACTACCCGGCGATCGGGAACTTTACGATTGGGCGTATCTGCGTTTTTCATGGGTACGGGAAATCTGCCGGCTGATCGGGTTTGAGGTGATATTGAATGAGGACGACCAATTGATCCATGCCTTACCCGGCGAGCGGGCCACGCTTCGCAAGCTGCGCACCGAGTGGACGCTGGTGTTACTCAGTCTCTGGTATGATTACGACGTGCAATTGCGGGCGGAAGGTGCGCCGGTAATCTTCACTATAGAAAGATTCAATGAGTCTCTGAAAACCAAACTAGGCGACCGTCAACCGTCCCCTACAACTCTCAAAGAAATCCTGCGGTTTTTTGCGGCACGCAAGCTGGTGCGAATGGAGTACGAGGATGATTTCCACCGTTCGAAAATCGAGGTACTCCCGACCATCCGGTTTGTGCTCCCGTTCGGAGAACTGGAAAAGGTCTCCAATGCGCTGGATGACCTGATGGCGGGCGGAACCCAGGACGAGGAGGTGGACAATGGCTAGCCGTTGCATCCGCCTCACCCGCATCCACGCCATCCAATGGTTCGGATATTGCGACACGTTTGATATTCATGGGAATCTTCTTATTGCCGGGCGCACCGGCGCGGGCAAATCCGTGTTAATGGACCTGATCCAACTCGTGCTCATTGGAGATCAGAGGTCGAAATATAATGCCGCCTCGGATGGACACGGACACGCGTCGGGGCGAGACAAGAAAAGCTACTGTCTGTGCGACACACAGGAAGACATCAACGGCGTGCCGCAGTATGCACGTGACGGTGGCGTCACCTTCATCGCGCTCGAATTCACATGGCCCGACGGGAAGCAGGTCGAAACCTGGGGAATGCGGATCGACTATCCCAATACGGAAACCCAGTCGCCGGAGGAGGAGTTTTTCCGAATTCCTGAACGGCTGGAGCGTTCGGATTTTGTCACGGGCGACGGGTTTGCCCTCACCCTCGACGGTTTCCGTATCCTCATCAGGAATAAAGACGGTGAGACCTTTCGCAATATCACCGAGTATCGAAAGCGTCTCGGCGAACACCTGAACTTCCATCGCGAGACGGTGGATTTTCTGATGCCGTCGGCGATGTCGTTCGCGTTCCTGCCGCGGTTCGACGAGTTCTGCCGCCGTTACATTCTGCAGGCCGAGGATATTAAGATTGAGCCGGTGCAGCAAAGCTACCGCAGCTACCTGCGCATCCGTGAGGAACTTGACCACCTTCAGGATAAGGCACACCGCTTGGAGCAGACCGTCGCCGCGAGGAAAGAATGGAAAGATGCGCGCAAGGATGCCGATGCCTGTCGGCTGCTGGAAGCCGAATTTCAGCGCGAGGCGTCACGAATCGAAGTATCCGAACTCACCGCAAAACTGGCGGAAATAGACCGACGTCATGCGCAGCAGAAGAAGGAGTTTGAGGAAGTCTGCCATGCACTGGAGTCGAAAACGCAGGGCCTTGAATCCTTGAAAAACCTTTTCCGGGACGAGGGCGGCAGCGTTCTGCTCGAACTCCAGGAACTGATACGAACCACGGTTCAGAAGATCGAGCGGCTCCGACAGATCGGCAAGACAGTCGAAGAAGAAAAGCTCAGGAGGGTTCGGTTGACGGGGGAATTTGCAAAAAAGACGGCTGATTTCCTGGCGGAGCGCAACGCGGGATCCCCTGCGGAGCTGACGCACAGCCTTCAATCTCTCCATGAATCGCGTCCGGAAAGATTGAGGGCCACCCTGCGCCAGGTCGTACAGGCAGTGCGTGGTGTTCAATCCCGTGTGCGCGCTTCGATTCAGGCTGAAAGCGAGCAGTTCCAAAAAACAAAAGGCGAGTTGGAGGCTCTGCAATCCCAAATCAAGAACCTGGAATTCAACCGGGTGGTTCCCTCTCCGCTACTGGACGAATTGAACAAACAATTGCCCCGTCGCGGGAGGGAGAACCCGGCGCGTCAGCTACGGGAGTTATGCGAGGTAACGGATGAGGAATGGCGCCCGGCCTTGGAGCTGGCGTTTTCGCGAAAATTCGCGGTGGTGGTGAGCGCGGAGGACTACCCGCAGGCACTTCGGATATACAAGGGCTTCCAGCACGACAGCCCGCACGAGTCATTAGTTGATCCCGAGCGCGCCCTCGCGCGGAAACCAAAAGTTCAGGGAGAATCGCTGGCAGAAAAGATCATGTCGGAACACCCAGTGGCCCGCGCTGTGCTGGATGAGCTTTTCGGCGGCGTCACCTGTGTCACGGACCTTGATGACCTCCGGCATCACCCCGATGCGATCATGCCGGATGGATTCCGCCAGCGCGGCCTGTTTGCCGAGCGTCCGAAGCGTTACGACCAACGTCCCTGCATCGGCGCAAAGGGCATTGAGCGTCTCAAGGCGCACCTTACGGCAAAGGCCGAGCAATGTGGGGCCACGCTCCGCGGCATCGAGCCGCTGCTCGCCCGGGCGGAGCAAATCCAGCGGATGGTCTCCGAGCAGAAACTGGACTCCGAAGACATTGAAGGGGACATCAACGCCGCAGCCCAATTGAAGGACCTAGAAACGGAACAAGACCGTCTCATCGCACGGAATTCGGCAGCCTCTACGCCGGTGTTAGAGGAGCGCATGAAAGCGATTTTAGAGATGGAAGGTGAAACGAAAGTTCTCGATCAGAGGCGACTGGAATTGCACGGCAAACTTCAATCCAAGGAGCGGATAGATACCTCGCAACGACTCGATGAAGCTAGGCAAAGGGCGGGCCGCATGGAATCTTCTTACCACCAGACCGTGGCAAATGTTGCTTCGTTGCTGGACGTAGCGCGATGCGACACCTTGCGAGCAGACTTTACCGCGCAGTTTCCAACGCATGATTCCCGGGCAAAGCAGGCTGGTCAGCAGCACCGTGAATTGGAATCACGACTTCCCGATATTGAAGGCCGTCTTCTCTTGCTCCGCCAAGGATTGGTGGACCAACATCCTGATTTGCGAGTCGAACCCGATTTCGATCCGCAAACAGCCTGGAACTCTTCCTATGGCAAGCTGCTCGACCGTATCAGGGTCGAAGACATGCCCGTACGTCAACAGCAAGCTTGCGAAGAGGAACAACGCTGGCAAAACCTCTTTCGAACAACGGTGGCGGCAAGACTTTCCATCGCGATTCGCGACGTACGAAAAACAATAGGCGATCTCAATCTGCAATTGAAAAAGCCCATTGGCGACAGTCAGTATCATATCCGTGTTGACGACAATCCGTCTCGCGAGTTTCAGGAATATCGTCGCGTACTGGAGGCATGTGCGATCACTCAGGACGACGAGTCCATTTTTGCTTCGCTGGCAACCGACGCACGGGAAGGAGTTGAGCGTGTATTCAAAGCTTTGGTCGAGGAGCCGAAAGGAAAACTCGCACAGGCATTTCTCGATTACCGGAGCTACTTCCGCTACGACATGGAGGTCAGCGATCCAAAGCGGCCTGAATTACCTCCAAAGAGTCTTAATCGCCACGCGAACAAATTTAGCGGCGGGGAAAAGCAGACGCCGTTTTATATTTCAATCCTTGCCTGCTACCTGCGTGCCTACAAACGCCATCTCCCACAGCGTTATACCGAGCCGTCAATCGGATTGGTTCCCATTGACGAAGCATTCTCGAAAATGTCCGGCGAACGCATTACCGATGCCATCCGTGCCCTGCGCGATACGGACCTTCAAGGCATCCTTTCTATGTCCAGTGGCAACTGGCCTTACGCCATCGGGGAATGTGATCAGGTGTTGGCTGTTCACCAGCGGGAGAGTTTTATCGAGGGGAAAAAAGCAATCCGCAACATTGCAGCACTGCTCAACCGACAGGAAGCTCTAATGCGCTCTGAGGAGTGGGGATGAACCGGGCTCTCGAAATCCTAGTCGAGCGGTATCGTGCGAGTTCGGCAGGCCGCACGGACGCAGCAACGAGAGACCTCCTTTTTCCATTTAATGAATTACTTAAATCTGCAGGCTGTTTGCACGGCCCTGCACGGTATGAGGCGATTGAAGAACTGGAAAAATTGGAGCGTAAGGGAGTGCTCATTTTGGAACGGCATCTACGCGACCATTCGGCCATTTTAAAAGTTCGACTCCCGCTTCAGAATGCTGTCGCGTTGTTTGCCTACCTCGGCATCTCCGCTCCCGAGGTCGAACGCACCCATCTGTCAGAAATTTTCCGACAGGCACAACACTCAAATGTGCCCCCCAAGTTTCAGGCAGGCTGGGACAGTTTCTGTTCGAAGATGGCGAAAGCAGCAATCAGTGGCGCATCCATACGCCCCTTCGACCGCTCAAAGCCCGTACAAGCGAATCAAATCATGAAGGCACTCCCGATGATCCTTGCTTGGGAAGGCGAATCTTTACTCCGCTTTGCAAGTGCTCTGCTTTTCCACAACTCCAAGTTCCTCGAAGATATCCGCCCACGTGTCGAGGCATGCCTTGCCCGAATCACAGGAGATTCGGCAAATACACTCGCCGATTTCGGGATTATCCAAAACGAGCGGAGCTTTCTGATTCATGGCCCGGTGAGTCTTCATTTTGAAGCGGGAGAACTACAGGTCGGCCTCCTGAATAATCCTGCGCGGATCAGCGCGACGGACATTCGCAAGGCAAAAATCGGAACCCCGACATGCCGATGCCTTACCGTTGAAAACGCTTCGATGTTATACGAATTGGCAAAGTTGGGAAGTAACATCATTCTCGCAAGCAGTGGCAGCGAGGGCGGCTTCGCTAACTCTGCAGTCATAACGTTTCTCCGTGCGTTGCCGCTGAGCATCGAACTCTGGCACTTTGGAGATTCCGACCCGAAAGGCTTCGATATTCTGAGGGATTTACGAGAGCGCAGCGGCCGGCACATCCGTTCATTGCACATGGTATTTCGTCCGTCTGACGAAGATCGCTCTCCCCTTGAGGCTGAAGACCGCAAGACAATCACTCGGCTGCTTGCCTCTGAGTTCATCACCTGCGAGGAAAAAGCCGAAGTGGA
>JAJTYZ010000115.1 GCA_021463515.1 Chthoniobacterales bacterium
AGCAGTGCCTTTAGCCCGACGAGGTTGTCGGCCTGCATGATGATATTCCCCGTGCCTGGGTCGCCGCACGCGAGGCCTGGCACATCCTTGAGAAGCTGGAAAGGAACCTGCAAGTGGTGCTTTACAACGGCCTCCTTTCCGATCCAATTCAGTGTGGGCATAGCGGATGCTTTCACCAAGATTGTAAACGACACACCTTAAAACGAAAGGTCTTATGAGGCGCGTCATTTTCATAACGCTGTAAATTAGTTCGTAGAGTTTTTAGAGTTTTTCATTGTTCAGAGATTTAACTGTGTCACATTGAAGTTCTGCAAATTGCATAGAAGGGGGTGACATCCAGAAATGACTATCGTTAAAGTGATCGCTATTATTGCCGTTGCGGCAGCTTCGCTTAGCCTCGGCGCCTGCGCCAGCAAGCAAAAGCCAGCTCCGGCTCCTGTCAGCTACAGCAAATAAGCTGATGGTTTAAGGGGGGGAAATTTTCCCTTTATCGGCCAAGCCGTGGATTTATTTCTACGGCTTGGCTTTTTTGGTCTCTGGCTCGACTAGTGCCTCCACAAACAAAGAGTGCACACATTGTAAGGGATGGCGTCGCTCATGGGGCTCATTTTTTAGGAGGGTTGCACAAAACGGGCGAGATGTTTGTTTTTTTGAGCTTTTACTAGGGAGCTTGTTCCCTTGAGATTTTCCCTCTGAATTTTTTCTCCCGCCGTCTTTCATCATTGCTTTATTTTTTTGGGGCGACACTCACAAACGGATTTCCGGCAATGGAAAATCTCCATGGAAAATCTTTGGCGCGAGAAATGCCGATGCGGCCATCGGCAATGATGTCAATATCCCTCTCTGCACTTCGTTCGATAAATCCTCGCGTCTTCGAGGAACAAAAGTCTTTGCCATGATCCTTTCCCGTCACTCCCAATGCCGCGCTTAAACGTCCGGGCCCGCCCGTCAATTCTCGTCCACTCCGCCCACCACGTCGCCGTTGCATGGCCGCAATTCCGCGATGTGGTTCGATGGCGCGAAGCAGCACAAACCCATCCACCTCGCCTTTCACAAGCACATTGAGCATCCAGTGCATGCCATAGTTGAAGTACACGTAGGCCACACCCGCAGGATGTCGGGCGATAAACTCTCGAGCAGACGGACGCGTAAATGTGTGGCTCGCGGGATCGCCCACCGACGAGTAAGCCTCACATTCCACGATGGTGCCGCTACATGTTCCCCACACCAATTCTGCTCCGAGAAGGGCCCGCGCACAAACCACGGGATCTCGCGTAAAAAAATCGCGTGAAATCACAGCGGGATGTTATGCGCAATAAACTTCCACGGCAGGTGAAATTTAGCCGCGAGATGGGCAGCGAGAGCTTTCACTCCGAAAGTTTCTGTCGCGTAATGCCCCGCATAAATCACATTGATCCCCATCTCTTCCGCCCTCACCCAACTCCACTGCGGCCCCTCACCTGTCACGAAAGTATCCACACCAGCCAACGCCGCTTTTTCCACCATATCCCCCGCGCCACCGGTGATAATACCCACGCAGCGCGGACGACTTGGGCCGGCAGCGCACACCTGCGGAACGCGCTCCGTCGCGCGTTGAATACGACGCGTGAGGGTCTCAAGAGACTCCGAAAAAGTTCCCACGCATCCAAAGCCTAGAAATGATTTGCGCCCACGCAATCCGAGAGCTTTTGCGAGAAGCACATTGTTGCCAACCACGCTATGCGCATCGAGAGGAAGATGCGCGGCATAAAGTGCCATGTCGGCCTCTCGTGCGAGGCGCAATTTTTCACGCCAAACGCCGGTAACGGGCTGAACACCCTGCCAAAAAAGTCCGTGATGAACCACAAGCAAGGAGCTACTGCCAAGTGCTGCCGCCTTTTTGAAAACCGGCAATCCCGCATCCACCGCCGCAAGAACGCGCTTTACGCCGCCGCTATTTTCGATCTGCAACCCATTGTGGGCACCCGGATAATCCTCCACCTCCGCAAGGCGTAGGTAAGCATTTGTGTACGTGGTGATTTTTTCGAGCACGGACATGACGGCATCAAAAACTACGACGCGTAAACTTTTCCGGCGTCAAATATGGGTTGTTCGTCAATCGGCAAGGGCTGTCCTTGCGCATCGTAGGATTGGAAAAAGCAACTTTCATAGCCCGTGTGACACGCACCGGTTGTCTGTCGCACCTCAAACAGCAAACAATCGGCATCGCAATCCGCAAACCAACGCACCACCTCTTGGGTGTGCCCACTCGACTCGCCCTTATACCATAGTTTCTGCCGCGAACGGCTCCAATAGTGCATTTTCCCAACAGCTAGGGTGCGTTCCAAGGCCTCGCGATTCATCCATGCCATCATGAGCACACGCCCACGCGACGGCGTGCTTCCCGTTGATTCTTGCACAATGACGGGAATTAATCCGTCGGCGTTAAATTTGAAGTTTTTCATGTTTTGGATGTTGATGCCTCTTGCTATTTTGCGGCAAAGAAGAATTTACGTCAAAATTTCGCGCATGAAAGACACATGAGGTGCCGAAAAAGATAAGGTGCGACCTTCCGTTTCCATCTGCAAATCTCCTCGAGAATCAACACCGAGAAAGCGTCCGCAAATGACTTCCTGCGGAAGGTAAATTTCCACTTCACGAGCACCTCCCCAATGATGATTGATTTCCTCCACAAGCGATGCAAAACCTTCCTCTGCTACGCGACCATGCAAGGCTCGCAGGGAAATAAGAAGTTCTTCAAAAATTTCATGCTCCCTCGGCGGTGACGATAATTCTTTTGCCAATGATGTCGCAATTGCGGCAAGGGCCGGATCTTCTGCAGGGGGGTCATTGGTGATATTCAATCCCAACCCCACAACCATGCGATCATTGGCAAATCGCTCCATGAGGATTCCGCAAATTTTGCGTGGGCCGATGAGAACATCATTGGGCCAACGAAGGCGTGCTTCACGCAGGCCCAATCGGCGCAAGATGGAGACGATCGCCAAGCCGGCGACGAGGGGGAAGGCAGTCCAACTTTGCTCGGGAGGATCGAGGGGCAACACGATAGAAACCCACAGGCCGCCCAGGCCCGATTTCCAAACGCGGCCATGACGTCCGCGGCCCGAAGTCTGAATCTTTGCTCGAATCGCATTCCATGGAACTAGCTGCCGCGCGTAGTCATTGGTGGATGGCAAGGTCGCACATTCATGCAATGTCCATCCCCGCCATTCCCGCGTCTGAATCTCCGGCAAGGCGTCCATTTATCGCGCCAGCGTCGCAATGTAATAACCCGCAATAACCGCCGTTCCAATCACACCCGCCACATTAGGCCCCATAGCGTGCATGAGCAAATGATTCCCGGGATCCGCACGCTGACCTTCTACTTCCGACACACGGGCGGCCATGGGCACCGCACTGACACCGGCAGAACCGATGAGGGGATTCACGGGATTTTTCCGATCAAAAACATTGATAAATTTCGCCACCAATATGCCACCTGCAGTTCCAAATCCAAAGGCAATCACGCCAAGGCCAATGATCATCATGGTTTGCACTTGAAGAAAATTTTCTCCCGACATCGTGATACCAACGCTTGTTCCAAGAAAGATGGTAACGACGTTGATGATTTCGTTTTGCGACGCTTTAAGTAAACGGTCTGTCACCGCACACTCGCGCAAAAAATTTCCCAACATGAGCATTCCGATAAGCGGTGCCACGGCAGGCACGAGAAGAATCGTGATGATAGTGACAAGAATGGCAAAGGTCAGTTTTTCCGCCCGCGAAACCTTACGCAGGGATTTCATGCGGATGAGGCGTTCTTTTTTCGTCGTCAGAGCTCGCATGATGGGCGGCTGAATCAGCGGTACGAGTGCCATGTAGGTATAAGCCGCAACAGCAATCGCGCCGAGAAGATCGGGCGCAAGTTTGGTCGCCACAAAGATAGCCGTAGGTCCATCCGCCCCACCAATGATGCCGATGGAAGCGGCCTGCGCCGAAGTGAAGCCGAGAAGATTGGCACCGATAAACGTGATGAGCACCCCAAACTGTGCGGCACCCCCAAGCAGAAGCATGCGCGGGTTAGCGATAAGAGGACCGAAGTCTGTCAAAGCACCCACACCGAGAAAAATAATGGGTGGGAACAGCTCGAGTTTAATGCCCTGCGAAATAAAATCGTAAAGTCCACCCGTGATATGCGAGATGCGGTGCCCATCGGGAGCAAATTGCAGCGAAAGAACACCCGTGTCTATTTGTCCATTCGCCAGCGGAACGCTGGTGATCAGCCCTTCGGTCGGCAAGTTGGCCAATAACGCTCCAAACGCAATGGGAATGAGGAGTAGAGGCTCGAATCCTTTGCGCACCGCAAGATAAAAAAGCAAAACGCACACGCCCCACATCACCACCATGCGCCATGTCACGAGAGAAAAGGCCGTAAGCTGAAAGAAACTTGTGAAATCGTTGAAGATGTCGAGCAACATGATGGATTAACGGAGATTTTTTGATGCGTAGATGCTGCGCCGCCCTTCGGCACTCCAAGCAAGATTGGTGCGGGGATCTGCGGAACGGACGCCATGAATGACAACTTCCTGGTTCTCCAGAGCCACCTGCACCGCAGCGGCAATCGCGGCGAAAATTTCTCCCGGAATCTGCTCCGTATCCGCTGACAAGATTTGCGTGGCCGCTTGATCCGCTCTTCGTTTACGGCGATCAAGAGCGATAAATATCCGCCCCACGAGCCAAACCAGGAGGGCTATGCCACCGAGTGCCGTGAGGACAACAAGCAGACCCGTAATTTGGTATTGCACATTGTCCATAAAGCCAGAATCGGCTGGCAGTGACGCGACAGGTATGGAAACGAGAGGCATCATACGTCGTTTAGGAAAGTCTCATTAATCCCTGTCCCTCTTCCACGCCGTCTCCTACTTTGACAAGAATCGCCGCAACCGTTCCCGCAGCATGGGCAAAAACATAGGTGTTCATTTTCATGGCTTCGAGCGTGAGAAGCTGCGCGTTGGCCTCGACTTTCTGCCCCACTTGAACATCAATGGACACTACCTTACCGGCGAGCGGACTCGGCACTTCACCCGCTGCAGCTGCTACGCCCTGCGGAGCGGATGGGGAGGATTGAGGCGGAGTGACGGTTGCTGAGACGATGGATGCCGAACCAACAGGAGTGAACGCTGCATGAGATTTTGCAACAGGACTTGCCGAATCTTGATCGAGGATTTCGACAAGCACCTCGTAAGCTTTACCATCAACGGTGACGCGAAGTTTTTTCATGAGATGTGATTAGAGAGGAATGTTGCCATGTTTTTTAGGTGGGCGCGTTTCGCGCTTCGAAAGTGTGTTGCGTAGAGCCATAGCCACAACCGCACGCGTGCGCGAAGGACGAATCACATCGGTGACCTGCGCATTGGCGGCTGCTTGGTAAGGTGAGGCAAATTCCGTACGGTATTTTTTGACAAGTTCCGCCTCCGTTTTTTTGGGATTCTCGGCCTCTTTAATTTCGCGGCGGAAGACAATTTTGACAGCACCTTCGGCGCCCATGACCGCAATTTCCGCCGTGGGCCACGCAAAGACAAGGTCCGCGCCGAGGTCTCGACTGCACATCGCGAGATAAGCACCGCCGTAGGCTTTGCGAAGAATGACGGTGATTTTGGGCACGGTCGCTGCGGCGTAGGCGAAGAGCATTTTGGCACCATGACGAATAATGCCCCCGCGTTCTTGGGCGACACCGGGCATAAAACCAGGCACATCCACCAGGGTAACGATGGGAATGTTGTAGAGATTACAAAAACGGATGAAGCGTGCGGCTTTGTCCGAACTATCAATATCGAGCGTTCCCGAGCGCACCATGGGCTGATTGGCCACAATACCGGTGACAAGACCTTGGATTCGGGCGAAGCCGACAATAATGCTTTTGGCCCATTCCTGATGCACTTGGAGGAAATCGGCGTTGTCCACCAATGCATGAATCACTTCAAGCATATCGAAGGGCTTCTTCGAGTCATCGGGAATAATTTTTTCAAAGGCGGGCACCTCGGAAAGATCAATCTCCGGCGTCGGCGCGTGGGGTGGGTCCACGAGATTGTTGGACGGCAAAAAGGAAACCAACTTGCGAGCAATTTCGATGGCGTGCATGTCATCATTGGCCACAAAATGGACATTGCCATTGACTGAAGCATGTGCTGCCGCGCTGCCAATTTCTTCCATCGTGGTGACCTGGCCCGTAGCCGCCTTAATCACCTCCGGCCCGCAAATAAACATGTTCGCGGTGGATTTTGTCATGATGAGAAAATCCATCAAAGCCGGTGAATAAGCCGCTCCTCCAGCGCATGGCCCACAGATAATGGCAATCTGCGGAACGACGCCGGACAGGAGGACATTGCGAAAAAAAACCTGACCGTAACCGGAAAGCGAAAGCACCGCCTCCTGAATCCGTGCGCCGCCAGAGTCGTTAAAGGCAATAATGGGAACTCCGGCACGCTGGGCATAGTCCATAAGGTCGCAAATTTTTTGGGAATGCACGCGACCAAGGGAGCCTCCCGCGACAAGAAAATCCTGACTAAAAGACGCCACAGGGCGCCCATCCATAATGCCAACGCCTGTCACCACTCCATCGGCGGGAAGTTTTTTATCCGCCATGCCGAAATTGGTACATTGGTGTTCGGCAAACATTCCAAATTCTTGAAACGACCCGGGCGCAAACAACGCATCCACGCGGTCGCGGGCGGTCATAAGCCCCTTTCCACGGCGCTTCGCCACCTTGGCCGCGTCGCCACTGGCCATGATTTCGTTGCGGCGTTTCTCGAGGTCTTTGAGGAGCTTAGGATCAATAGGCATAAAGTCAGCTTGCGGATGTTGCAGGCGCACAGAATTCGGTCAGCACACCTTGGGTGGATTTGGGATGTAAAAAGGCGACGAGTTTTCCCGCCGCGCCCTCGAAAGGTTTTTCATGTATGAGCTGACAACCCGCCTCACGCGCCTGCGCCAACTGGCCCGCAATGTCATCCGTGGCAAAAGCAATGTGATGAATCCCGCCGTGCGGATTTTTTTCGAGAAACTTTGCAATGGGGCTATCCGGCGCGGTGGGCTCAAGCAATTCGAGATGAACTTCGCCTACGCGAAAAAAAGCCGTGCGAACTTTTTGACTGGGCACTTCCTCGAGGTGCTCGCACGTAAGACCGAGAGCTTTTTCGTAATAGGGAATAGAATCTTCTAAGGAACGAACCGCGATGCCGAGGTGATCAATACGCTGCAACATTGAGAGGATTATCCTCATCTTGATATAATACGCAAGAATTAGTTGGGCTAATAGTTCGATTGTTTTCGTGATTGTGCTTGGTGCATGGTTTGGCGATGAGACTTTAATTTTTGGGGCGACGGATTATCTTGGCGTAAGACTATGCACTTTTTCGACGGCTGCACGGCATTGATCACGGGTGCCTCCTCGGGTTTGGGAGCGGAGTTTGCTCGTCAGCTTGCACCGCAGGCGCAGACGTTAGTTTTAGTGGCGCGGCGAGGAGAGATTCTGGATCAAATGCAAGCGGATTTGCAGGGGCGTTATCCGGCACTGCGGGTCATTGTGTACGTGATGGATATTACGCGGGAAAATCAATGCCGTGATTTTGTGACGTGGCTGGAACGCGAAAAGATTGGCGTTCATTTTCTCATCAACAATGCCGGCATGGGTGATCGAGGACTGTTCCTCACCGGAGATTGGGCCAAGGTTCATACGATGTTGGAACTTAACATCGTGGCATTAACGCGACTCACACACCTTTTGCTACCGACGCTGTGTGAAAGCGGGCGTGGTGCCATTCTCAATGTCAGCTCCGTCGCCGGACTTATTCCGCTACCCTATCACGCTGTCTATGCAGCGACGAAAGCCTACGTCAATAGTTTCAGCGATGCGTTGCGTTTAGAGCTGCGTAACAGCGGAGTGTCGGTGACCAATGTATTACCGGGCCCCGTAGATACGGAGTTTCATCGCGTGGCAATGCGGGACACCAAGGAACCCGGACGTCCTGCGCCGGAATGCCTGAACATTCCTGCGGAGGATGTCGTCCACGCAGCACTTCGTGCGGTCGCCGCGAATCGGGCGCGGGTAATTCCCGGGTGGAAAGTCGCCCTACTCATGGGCGTCGCCGTGGCACTTCCGCTAGGACTCTTGCGCATCATTTTGCAAAGGCGGCAATAAACTATTTTACCCATTTCCAATTTTCTCGTGAATCAAACTCAACTTCGCAAAACATCGCTCAGCGTGGCAGACGCCGCCCGTTTCAAAAAAACTTTTGAACTCATCAACACGCATCTTTACAGCGCCGAGGAGAGAATTCGCGCTCAAGCTCGGGCCTTTGATCCCGCGATGGAAGGCTATGTGAGCTACGTGTGCGGGTCATCGGGCAAACGCCTTCGCCCCGCGCTCGCGCTCCTCGCAGGTGGTGCCACAGGAAAAATTTCTGCCAGCCATGTGGATTTAGCCGTCATCGTCGAGTTGATTCATATCGCGTCGTTGGTTCACGATGACATCATGGACGGTGCCGATCTGCGGCGTGATCAGCCTACCGCTAATGCCAAATGGGGCAATTCCACGAGCGTACTTCTCGGCGACGCGCTCTTCACACACGCGCTGCGATTGGCCACGAATTTTCCTGACATCGAAGTTTGCCGCCGTATAGCCGATGCCACGGCGGAGGTATGTACGGGTGAAATCATTCAAACACAGCGGCGCTTTGACCTGAAACTTACGACCGCTGACTACTATCGCATTGTAGAAATGAAAACGGCGGCACTCTTTGCGGTTGCCAGCGAGCTGGGAGCTTTTCTCAGCGAAACAACGCCGGAAAAAATCGGTGCTCTTAAACAATTTGGACTCAAACTCGGCACCGCTTACCAAGTCTATGATGACTGCATTGATCTCGTCGGCGATGAAGCCGAAATTGGCAAAACATTGGGAAGCGACTTGCGCAAAGGGAAATTAACCCTGCCGCTGATTTTCCTACTCCAATCCGCACGGTGCACCGGGGATCAGGATGCCCTCAGTAGCCTTTTGCTTAATGGTGAGGAATCGGATCACGCAAAAATTATCGCCTTGCTCAGCGAGGGAAGTGCGCTGGAACAAACGGCGGAAGCGGCACAACGACTGACATACGAGGCCATCACCGCACTCGACCCGTTGGATGACAATCGCTTTTCCGACGGCCTTCGCAGCGTGGCAAAATATTTGCAGGCCTTGATTCGGCGCGTTTCCTCTGCGGCCTAAGCGCACTTTGGAGTTTTCGCTGAAGATCGGCACAGATAACCTCCGCCCCATGGAAGCTCCCTCAATAAAAGAACTCGATGCGGCGGAACGTCCGCGTGAAAAGCTGATGCAGCGCGGTGCGTCCGCACTCAACGATGCGGAGCTGCTGGCCATCTTTTTGCGCACAGGAACTCCCGGGCGTAATGCCATTACCGTCGGCGCAGAAATGATCGCTGCCGCCGGTGGCTCCCTCATCAAGATGGCAGGATTGTCCACCCAGCAACTCCGAAAATTATCCAAAGGCGTTGGCCCCGCCAAAGCATGCGAACTCGCAGCAGCCTTTGAAGTCGGAAAACGCCTCGCACGCCAAATGGCGCAGAGTGAACCCTTGAGCTCGCCGGAAAAAATCTATAACTTTCTCGCTCCCCTTTTACAGCCACTCAACAAAGAATCACTTCGCGTGGTGCTCCTCGACACACGTCATCGCCTCATTCACGAGGAAGAAGTATCACGAGGCACCCTGAATGAAAGCCTCGCTCACCCTCGTGAAATTCTGCGTCCGGCCATTTCCCACAATGCCTATGGTTTTGTGCTGGTTCACAATCATCCCTCGGGCGATCCCTCCCCGAGTGAAGCCGATCGCGCTCTCACACGACGCATTCGCGAGGGTGCAGAGCTTCTCCAAATTCATTTTCTGGATCATGTCATTATCGGACGCGAACGCCCGGGGTGTCTTCCGTATTTCAGCTTCAAAGGGCATGGCATGCTTTAAGCAAATTTCTATTTTACATTCATGAAAATTCATCCCACCGCGCTCGTCGCTGACGGAGCTAAATTAGCCGAGGATGTTGTGATCGGTCCTTACGCCATCATCAGCGCAGAATCGGAAATTGGAGGTGGCTGCGTGATCGGCGCCCACGCCATTCTCGAAAATCGCGTCGTTCTAGGTGCGGGAACGAAAGTCGGCCACGGGGCACTCCTCGGCGGAAATCCTCAAGACCTCACATTTGACGTCACACGCACCGACACCGGAGTTCGGATCGGGAAAAATAATATAATTCGCGAATATGTGACCATCCATCGCGCAACGCAGGAGGGCTGCAATACAATCGTTGGCGATGATAATTTTTTGATGACCGGCTGCCATCTGGGCCATGACAATATCGTCGGGCATGGCGTAATTTTGGCTAACAATGTACTTTCCGGCGGCCATGTACATATTGAAGACCGTGCGTTTCTCGGCGGAGGCAGCGTGTTTCATCAATTCATCCGCATTGGAACGCTCGCCATGGTGCGTGGTGGCTGCCGCTTCAGCAAAGACATCCCGCCCTTCCTTATGGCCACTGGCGAAAATCACGTGGCCGGACTCAATGCCATCGGCCTGCGTCGTGCCGGCCTTACGGCACAAGCACGCATGGACCTCAAACGCGCCTTCCGTTTGCTCTACCAATCCAGTCTCAATGTTTCGCAAGCCCTCGAAGAAGCCGTCCATGAATCTTGGGGGCCCGAAGCCACACACCTTTTCAACTTTGTCCGCGAAGGAAAAAAGCGCGGCATCTGCGATTACATCGGAAAAGGCAGCCCCGAAGACGAATAATCCTCCGCCGACCCAATCCGATAAAGTCAATCCATCTAAGCCCAACCGTCACTCGGCGTAGAACGGCTAATCTTTCAAGGATGCTTCGCATCGTCAATTGCCGGCACATATGCTTGCCATCGGAAGTAAAGAAGCCTTTCAGTCGTTGATGTGCGTGCCACTAGTGTTTAGTAAAGCTTGAAATGTCGCAATAGATAGGCATTGTTGGAGATGAACATCTACACCATGCCTAAGATACTCTATAAAGTCACACTCACCGAAGACGAACGAAAGCACCTCACTGCTCTAACTAACACGGGGAAATGCGGCGCACAAACTGTTCTCAATGCGCTGATACTCCTTAACTGCGACCGTGGAAAGTTTCAGGATGCTCCGATCACAGGTTCGAATATCGCGGCTGTTTTACGCGTAAGTCAGCGTAAGATTGATCGAGTCAAACAACGTTTCGTCGAAAACGGATTAGAGATTGCTTTGAAAAAGCGATCTTCGGAGCGGCCTGATAAGCGCAAGGTGGACGGCGATCTTGAAGCCCGCATCATTGCACTGGCCTGCGGGAAACCGCCGGAAGGACGTGCCGCATGGACTCTGCGCCTACTTGCCGACAAAGCGGTCGAACTCCAATACGTTGAATCGCTTTCGCATGAGGCCGTTCGCCAGCTTTTAAAAAAAACGAAATTAAACCCTGGCAAAGTCAGCAATGGGTAATTCCTCCAGAGAAAAACGCGGCATTCGTCGCGGCCATGGAGCAAGTTCTTTCGGTATATAAGCGTCCTCTAGATCCGCAGTATCCGGTGATTTGTATGGATGAAACGCCGCATCAGCTTATTGCTGAAACAAAGTTAGTAATTCCATGCGCTCCTGGGCGACCTCAACGACATGACTATGAATACGAACGCTGCGGAACCTACAATATTTTCATGGCAACAGAGCCACTTGCGGGAACGCGACTTTTGGAGGTAACGGCGCGAAAGTGCCGAGGGGATTGGGCGAGGTTTATGAAAAAAGTTTCTAGTGCCTATCCGCAGGCCAAGCGCATCACTCTGGTATTGGATAACCTTAATACACACAGCGCAGGCTCGTTTTATGAGGTATTCCCTCCTGAAAAAGCTAAGGCACTGATGGATCGTTTCGAGTTCGTTTATACTCCTAAGTATGGAAGTTGGCTAAACATGGCTGAAATCGAGATCAATGTTATGATTGGCCAATGCCTTCGTCGGCGCATCGCGACACTGGACGAAGCGAAGCGAGAACTCGACGCATGGCTATGTGTACGCAACGCGAATAAGGCGAAGGTAAATTGGCCGTTCTCCGCAGAAAACGCACGCGAAAAGCTGAAGCGACTTTATTCGACGTTTGGAAATTGACGAGACACTACCATCCATTGCACGAATCGAAAAATTGGCCACAGTCGAAAAATCTATAGTGCTGAAGCGACTGGGAAGAATTATAGCAAAGCACGATGTGGAAGAAATGAGGTCAGCTCTTCAAAAACTCTTTGATAAAATTCTCGTTGCATAACCTCCATTAAGGATTTTCCCTCGTTGCATCGTTAGTTTTCCATTTTCAATAGCAGCCTCATCACCTTTACTTATCGCCGTTCTCCTCGGAGCCATGTCCAATCATTAGAATCTTACCTTTTATGAAAATCTCAAAAAATCACGCCGTCTATTTTGATTATGAAGTTCGTAATAGCCGCGCCGAACTTCTCGATAGTTCGCAAGGCAGTGGCCCGATGGCCTACGTGCATGGTTATGCCAGCATTATTCCCGGGCTTGAAAAGGCGCTCGAAGGAAAATCAGTCGGCGAAGAACTTCAGGTGATTGTTCCCCCAGCAGACGGGTATGGTTTGCGTGATGAAAATCGGGTGGGCAAAGTGGATCGTTCCATTTTTCCGAAAGATGCGGAAATCAAACCCGGGATGCGCTTTCGCGCCACAAGCGAACACGGCACCGATCAAGTCGTTGTGACGGCTGTTGATGGCGACACTATCACCGTGGATGCGAATCACCCCCTCGCAGGAGAAGCACTCACTTTTCAAGTTTCCGTTCGTGATGTTCGCCCGGCTACGGATGAAGAGGTGGCTCACGGTCATGTGCATCATGAGCACAGTCACGAAGGTTGCGGCTGTGGTGGCCATGACCACAATGGGCATGATCACGAGCAGAGTGATGGGGATGAGGGATGTTGCGGTGGCCACGGGGGTGAAGGTTGCGGCTGCCAACATTAAGCCTTCCACAAAATAAGAAAACCAGGGGGAACGGGCGTCTCGCCCGTTTGTGTGAATACCTTCATCAGGCTCATAATCGCCAAGCGAAATGAACGAGCCCATTTCGGCCTGTCAGCGCATCCTTACTTCACTTCGTCCGGGTCGTAATTGAGGTAAGGCCCGAGCCATTTTTCGACTTCGGGAACGGTCATGCCTTTGCGCCGTGCGTAATCCTCGATTTGATCGCGAAGAAATTTTCCTGCGGCAAAGTATTTGGATTCCGGATGCGCAAAGTAGAGTCCGCTCACCGAACTGGCCGGCCACATCGCAAGACCTTCGGTGAGGACGACGCCGGTGTGTTTGGTGCTTTGAAGCAATTCGAAGAGTAGCCACTTTTCGGTGTGATCGGGCTGGGCCGGATATCCGGGCGCAGGACGAATCCCGCGGTAACGTTCACGAATAAAATCTTCATTGGAGAGATTTTCTAATTTTCCAAAGCCCCATAAATCACGTGCTTCTTTGTGCATGCGTTCGGCAAATGCTTCGGCAAAACGATCACCAATAGCTTTAAGCAAAAGCGCGCTGTAGTCGTCGTTGTCCGCCTTGAGTGCTTGGACGCGTTCGTCTAACCCATGCCCCGCCGTCACGGTGAAGCCGCCAATGTAATCGAGGCGCCCGCTCTCACGAGGAGCAACATAGTCGGCCAAAGCAAAGTTGGGGGCACCGGAAGATTTTTGCTGCTGTTGACGCAAGGTGTGGAAGGTCGTCAGGACTCGGGAGCGATTTTCATCCGCATAAACTTCAATGTCATCGCCGACGGAATTGGCCGGCCAAAGAGCGCAAACTCCGCGTGCCGTGAGCCATTTTTCTTTGAGGATTTTATCCAATAAAGTTCGTGCATCGTCGTAAAGTTCCTGCGCTTGGGTACCGATCACTTCGTCTTTGAGAATGGATGGAAAACGCCCGCGCAATTCCCACGCATGGAAAAAGGGCGACCAATCCACATAGTCAATCAATTCTTCCAATGGCAAATCGTCGAACACTTTCGTGCCGAGAAATTCCGGACGATCAATCGTTGCCGTTGCCCAATCCGTGGCGAAGCGGTGAGCACGCGCATCTTCGAGCGAAAACATGCGAACGGTGCGTTGTTTGGCTGCGTGAGCGATGCGAAGTTCCTCAAATTCCACAGCCGTCTTTTCGGCAAAAGACGCACGCGTTTCCGGATTAAACAATTGGGACACCACGCCTACAACGCGGGAGGCGTCGGAGACATAGACGGTTTCATGATTGTATTGTGGCGCAATTTTTACTGCCGTATGAGCTTTGCTCGTCGTGGCACCGCCAATGAGCAGGGGAAGCTCAAATCCCTCGCGTTTCATCTCGGAAGCCACATGCGCCATTTCGTCGAGCGAAGGCGTGATGAGTCCGCTCACCCCAATGGCATCCACGTTTTCATCGCGGGCCGTTTGGAGCAATTTGTCGCAGGGCACCATGACGCCGAGGTCAATCACTTCGTAGCTGTTGCACGCCAAAACAACAGCCACAATGCTTTTGCCGATGTCGTGAACATCGCCTTTGACCGTCGCCAGAAGAATTTTTCCTTGGGGTTGAATGGCATGGCCTGCCGCTGCTAAAGCCGCTTTTTCCTCTTCCATAAATGGCGTCAAATAAGCAACCGCTTTTTTCATGACACGCGCCGATTTCACCACTTGCGGCAGAAACATTTTCCCCGCACCGAAAAGGTCGCCAACGACAGCCATTCCGCTCATGAGCGGCCCTTCAATGACGAGCAGCGGTTTGCCTAATTTTTGCCGTGCCTCTTCGGTGTCTTCGACGATATAGGTATCAATCCCTCGCACCATGGCATGCTTCATCCGCTCCTCAAGGCTACCGGAACGCCATTCCTCGGACGCTTTGGCACCGGGCGTTTCACCCGATGCTTTGGCTTTCAACTCCTCACCCAATGTCACCAAGCGCTCGGTGGCGTCGGGGCGGCGATTGAGGAGGACATCTTCGACATGCTCCAGCAGATCCTTGGGAATATTTTCGTAAATTTCCAACATGCCAGCATTGACGATTCCCATGTCCAATCCCGCACGAATGGCATGATAAAGAAAGGCACTGTGCATCGCTTCGCGCACGGCGTTGTTACCTCGGTAGCTGAAGCTGATGTTGGAAATGCCGCCGCTAACTTTGGCCAAAGGAAGATTTTCTTTAATCCACTTCGTTCCCTTAATGAAATCCACCGCGTAGTTATTGTGCTCCTCAATGCCTGTGCCCACGGTGAGGACGTTGGGATCGAAAATAATATCCTCCGGCGGAAAGCCGGCTTTTTGGACGAGCAAATCGTAGCTGCGCTGACAAATTTCTTGGCGGCGTTCAAAATTATCCGCTTGGCCTTTTTCATCGAAGGCCATGACGACGACCGCTGCGCCGTAGCGGCGGATGAGTCGCGCTTCGTGGAGAAACTTTTCTTCGCCTTCCTTGAGCGAAATGGAATTGACGATTCCTTTGCCCTGCATCCGCTGCAAACCGGTCTCCAAAACGGCCCATTTCGAGGAGTCAATCATGATGGGGACTTTGGCGATGTCGGGTTCTGCCGCGACGAGGTTGACGAAACGTCCCATGGCTGCCACGCCGTCCAACATTCCTTCGTCCATGCAAATATCAATGATCTGTGCGCCGTTTTCTACTTGTTGCTTGGCGATGGCGAGAGCTTCCTCAAATTGTCCGGCGAGGATGAGTTTCTTGAATTTTGGCGATCCTGCGACATTGGAGCGCTCGCCGATATTGATAAAGTTTGACTCGGAGGTTTGCGTAAATGCTTCCATGCCACTTAACCGCAAGAGAGGTTCAATTTTCGGAAGTTTACGCGGTGGCATTCCACGTACGGCTTCAGCAATAGCGCGAATGTGGGCAGGTGTCGTTCCGCAGCATCCGCCGACGATGTTAAGAAAACCTGCTGTGCCCCATTCGCGCAGTTGCGGAGCAAGCGACTCCGGCGTTTCCGGGAATCCCGTTGCGGAAAGCGGGTCGGGCAATCCGGCATTGGGATAAAAACACGTGTAAGTCGGTGCGACACGCACTAGGTCTTCCACGAAGGGTCGCATGAGGTCGGGTCCCAGAGCGCAATTGAGACCGATGGTAAGCGGTTGCGCATGGGAAACCGAATTCCAAAACGCCTCCACCGTTTGTCCCGTGAGTGTGCGCCCGGAGCGATCGGTAATCGTTCCCGAAATCATAATCGGCAAACGCACGCCGTGTTCTTCAAAGGCCTCGGCAATGGCAAAAAGTGCCGCCTTGGCATTGAGGGTGTCGAAGATGGTTTCGACGAGTAATGTGTCCACGCCTTCCTCGATAAACACATCAATTTGCTCACGATAGGTGCGGCGAAGCTGGTCGAAATTCACGGCGCGAAATCCCATGTCGTTCACATCCGGCGACAACGAAGCCGTCACCGGCAGCGGCCCAATCCCCCCCGCGACAAATCGCCGCTGCCCTGTACTCGCAGCGACTTCCTTGGCCGCTTTCCGCGCTAATTGCACTGCGGCGCGATTGATGTCAGCCACAATCCCCCGCAAGCCCGTATCGCTCAAGACCCCCTCAAAAAAATCCTGATCCTTCCGCCCTTCGGGGTGCTTCCCATAAAGAAAATCGTGCTGCCCAATGGTCGTTGCCGAAAAGGTGTTCGTCTCAATGATGTCCGCCCCCGCCTCCAAATAATCGCGGTGAATTTCCTCAATCACCTCGGGCTTGGTCAGTACGAGCAACTCGTTGTCGCCTTTGAGGTCCTTGCCCTTCCAGTCCGCAAATCGTGTTCCACGAAACGCGGCTTCATCGAGTTTGTATTGTTGAATGACGGTGCCCATGGCCCCGTCGAGAATCACAATGCGTTCGTCCATGAGACGACGCAGTTCATTTTCTGCATCCGTTGTTTTCATAAGCAAAATTATTCGTCGTTTATTGTTCGGCCAACGTTTCCTGTCGACGTGCTTCGAGCCACAGCACATCGGAAAGGCGATTAAGCGAAGCTAAGATGACCTCCGCTCGTGCGGGATTCAGCAATCCGGCCTCTTGCACCCGCACCAAGGCGATCTCTGCGGCGCGACATGCTGTGCGGGCACTATCAAAAGCCGCAGCGGACAATGTGGCACCGGGTGTTGCCCAGCCTTTAAAAGAAAATCCTCCGCTCTCAAGTTGAGTCACGCGCTCATCCAAGACGTTCAATAGTTCTCCCTCAAAACACGGCATTTTCGACGCCGCATAACGCTCCCAATCCTCCGGTGCCACGGCAACCTCGCCCATTAAGTTCACAAGGTTCTTCTGCGCTCGTTCAAAGAAGGCTTTATGCTCCGATTCCCTCTCCGGCAAATGTGCCTTCGCCAACCCCAAACGCACATTGAGCTCATCCACACAACCATTGGCTGCAATCCGTACATCAGCCTTAGACACCCGCCGTCCAAACAACAAGGATGTCTGCCCACCGTCCCCTGTTTTCGTCGCAATACTCTTCATCGGTTTATTAAAGCACTGATTCTCATGGTTAAGCAACCCATCAATATATCATGATATGTCTATATGTCATTTTTTAGGCAAGGAAAGATGTTGCTTTGGGTGCATTGTACGGGTAGAGTTGCGGGCTAATTTTTTGCTAAAGGAAAAGAACACCATGAATATTTTGGACAAAATCGAAGCCGAACAACTCAAGAAGGATGTCACGACATTCGGCGTAGGCGATGCGGTGAAAGTACACACGCGCGTCATCGAGGGAGATAAAGAGCGCATCCAGATTTATGCCGGTATTGTCATTGGCCGCAAAGGAACCGGCATCAACGCCAACTTTACCGTGCGCCGTGTTTCCTACAGCGAAGGCACCGAGCGGGTGTTTCCGCTCCATTCTCCGCGCATTGCTAAAATCGAAGTGGAGAAGAAAGGTTCTGTTCGCCGCGCCCGCCTCAATTACCTGCGTAATCGTAAAGGAAAATCAGCGACGACTGTTAAAGAAAAAGCCAACGTCGCTGCTTCCGCAAAATGACGAAAGGGCCTCATCATGGCCTGTGATTTCACCCGCGAGTACGCATTGCGTGCTCGCGGATTTTTTTTGGTAGCCGGTGTGGATGAAGCGGGACGTGGCCCGCTTGCGGGACCTGTGGTGGCCGGCGCGGTTGCTTTTCGAGAGTACCGTGCCTTGGAGGGATTACATGACTCCAAAAAACTAACGCCTTTACGGCGCGAAAAGCTTTTCACCGCCCTCACCACTTCGGCCAATATCCGCTGGGCTATCGGCGAAGCTTCGGTGCAAGAAATTGATCATCTCAACATTCTACGCGCCACGCATCTCGCCATGGCACGAGCACTCGAGGCGATGCCGGAAAACCTACATTATGCCCTCGTTGACGGACTCCCCGTGCATGGTTTGCCCGTTGAACATACGGCCATCGTGGGCGGTGATGGATTAAGCGTGAGCATCGCTGCCGCAAGCATTATCGCCAAAGTCACACGCGATCGCGTCATGCGTGCGTTTGATGCCGAATATCCGCATTATGGCTTTGCCCGTCATAAAGGTTATGGTACGCGAGAACACCTTGAAGCCCTCCGAATTCATGGCCCTTGTCCCATTCATCGCCGATCGTTTGCTCCCGTGGCGCAAGCCATCCGCACCGATTCCTGACCACATTGCTTTTGGGCAATGGGGAGAACGGGTGGCGGAGAAATTTCTACGGCGGCAAAAGTTTCGCATTCTTTATCGCAATTTTCGTGCGCCCGGAGGTGGAGAAGTGGACATTGTTTGCCGCGACAAACCCGAAGGAACGCTCGTGTTTGTAGAGGTCAAAGCGCGTGCCACGGAGGAACGTGGGCGCCCTGCTGATGCCGTGGATTACGAGAAGCAACGCCTCATCGCACGCGGCGCCATGGCATGGTTGCAATTGCTAAACTACCCCGACATTCATTTTCGCTTCGATATTGTGGAAGTTCTCGCTCCCGATAGATATCACCCGGAAATTACGCACATTCGCAACGCCTTTCCGTTGCCGGATTACTATGTTTACTAACCATCATGTCATCGCCGCGGCCTAACATCGTTGTCCTCGATGAAGGGCAACTATTGAATGGTGGTCTCCATTGGGATGCTGTGAGGGCACTCGGCAATCTCATGACCTACCCGCACACACCCGTTTCGGAAATTCTTTCCCGTGCCGAAGAAGCGCAAATCCTCCTTACTAATAAAACCCCGCTGAATGCAGCCACACTCCGTGGGTTGCCCAATTTGCGCTTCATCAGCGTTCTTGCGACCGGCTTCAATGTCGTAGATACAGTGGCCGCTCGCCTACACGGAATTCCGGTGAGCAATGTTCCGTCTTATAGTACCGATTCGGTAGCTCAACATACCTTCGCCCTCATTCTCGAACTCACCAATCATGCCGCCCAACATGCACGCGCCGTATCCGGCGGCCATTGGGCGCAGTCGGGGGCGTGGAGTGCGCCCCTAACTTCCATCATCGAGCTGCGTGGTTGCTGTCTCGGTTTAATTGGACGTGGCCGCATCGCACGTCGCGTGGCAGAAATTGCCTTCGCTTTTGGAATGGATGTCATCATGGCTAGCACCTCGTACCCCAACGGCACCGAGGAGTTTGTTTCCCTTCACGAAATTGCAAAAACCGCTGACATCATTTCACTACATTGTCAGCTTACCGAAACCAACCGCTGTCTCATCAATGCGGATTTCCTTGTTCGTATGAAACCCTCGGCCTTTCTCATCAACACAGCGCGGGGTGCTCTCATTAATGAGCTCGATCTCGCCACTGCCCTTGCTCGTGGCGTGATCGCCGGTGCCGCTCTCGACGTTTTATCCACCGAGCCTCCCGCGGCTCATCATCCCCTTTTTCACGCGCCCAACTGCCTCATCACGCCGCATATGGCATGGACAGGGCGGGCTGCACGGCAACGCCTTCTCGCAACCACCGCAGAAAATATCGCCGCCTTTCTCGCCTCTACTCCAATTCACGTGGTGAATGGATGAACGCCTCGTCTTTGCATTTTCAACCGCAAATCGCTGTTGTTCGCTACGCGGGTGTCGCTAAAGTGTGCGGTTCATGAAACGTATTCTTTCCGGCATTCAACCCTCGGGGGCACTGCATCTCGGCAACTACCTTGGCATGATGCGCCCAGCCATTGAGTTGGCGAAACAGGGAGAGGCCTTTTACTTCATTGCCGATCTCCACGCCCTCACCACATTGCATGATGCAGAGGCACTTCGCCGCTATTCTTACAACGTGGCTCTTGACTTTTTGGCCTGCGGACTTGATCCGGAAAAAACCTGCCTGTTCCGTCAGTCGGCCATTCCCAAAGTTCCGCTTCTCACATGGATTCTGAGTACTGTCACGCCGATGGGACTATTGGAACGCTGTCATTCTTACAAAGACAAAACGGCCCGTGGTTTTGCGTCGAGTCACGCGCTCTTTGCTTATCCCGTGCTCATGGCGGCGGATATTCTAATTTACGACAGCGACATCGTTCCTGTCGGCAAAGACCAAAAGCAGCATCTCGAAGTCACACGTGATATCGCCATCAAAATGAATGAAACTTTTGGCTCAATTTTCAAACTTCCCGAAGCATCCATTCGCGAGGATGCGGCACTTGTGCCCGGAACAGACGGGGCCAAAATGAGCAAGAGCTATGGCAACACGATTGAAATTTTTGATACTGAGAAATCCATGCGCAAAAAAATCATGGCTATGGTCACCGATTCCACACCGGTAGAAGCTCCTAAAAATCCCGACACATCCTCGATTTACAATCTCTATCGCCTCTTCGCTTCCGAGGGTGAAGCAGCAGAAATGGCGAAAAAGTTTCGTACGGGTGGCACGGGCTATGGTGCATTTAAAAAGCAGCTTTTCTCCACTGTCTGGGAGTATTTTGAGCCTATGAGAAAAAAACGCGCCGAACTTGAATCTGCCCCCGATTACGTGGAGACCATTCTTCGCCGTAGTGCTGAAAAAGCGAATACCCTCGCGGAATCTGTGATGGCTCGCGTTGAAAAAGCCGTGGGGCTTCGGTCATGAAATACTATCCTTGGTTTGCCGGTGCATGGGCTGCTGTCCTTTGGTTTTTCACCGCAGGTGTTGCGATTCCGTTGTTTCGCATTTTCCCCAACAATCAAGCAGGGCCTATCGCCGTTGCCATCTTCCCGTATTATTTTTCGGCCGCAATTATTCTGGGCGTATTGGCCACCATCACGCTCTGGGTGGGACGTCAAAAAAGTAAACGCGTAACGTTTGCGCTGGCACTTCAAATTCTCGCCGTGCTTGCGCTACTTGCCATCCCAACGATCTTGCAACCTGCCATGGCACCGCACCCACCGGGCTCTCCGGCGTTCATGCGCCTCCATGGAGTTTCTTCGCTTCTCAATCTTTTCTCCTTGATCGTAGCCCCCGCTGCTTTTTTATTGGTGACAGCGAAAAGGAAGGAAGAATTGGTATGAGTGATGATTATTCTCGTGGCCCAGACAAAGTGTTGGCCTCCGAAAAAGTTGTATGCGGCAGGAAGATTTTCTTCCTCGATTTCAAAGAAAATAGCCGCGGACGTGTGTTGAAGATCACCGAAGATGTCAATGGTCGTCGTGATACCATCATGGTTCCTGACGAAGCTCTCGATGATCTCTACGACGCCTTGGGGCGTATCTTAGACGCCGATGATGCTGCATCGGGCGACAATTTTTGAACTTGAGATAAAGTTCGGGCGAGCCTGCTCGCACACGAGCCTTTGTCCGCAAGGCTCTTCCTATTTATGATCGGCAACCTTCTCGCACCGGAGTTGTCCGAAATGATCGCTAAACGTGACTTTCTCGCATTGCGCGAAGTCCTGTGTAATTTCCCACCGGCGGATATCGCCGAAATTTTTTGCGATCTTTCTCCTGATGATGAAGCCGTCTTGTTGCGCTTGCTTCCTCGCCGTTTAGCAACGGAAGTCTTTGAGCATCTTCCCGTCGAAGAGCAGGAAAAAACACTTCACGCCCTGGGACGGGAGCATGTCGCGCAGATTCTCAACGACATTGCCCCTGATGATCGTACCGCTCTCCTCCAAGAACTTCCGGCAGCAGCAACGCAAAAACTTCTCGCATTGCTGAATCCTGACGAACGCAAAATCGCCACAGAGCTTCTCGGTTATCCCAAGAATTCCATAGGACGCCGTATGACGCCGGAATACGTGTCCATTAAGCAACATTGGACTGTGGGTGAAGTCTTCGACTATTTACGCACGCAGCACGACAAACGCGATTCGGTGAGTCAGCTCTACGTTGTGGATAATCAAGGACATCTCCTCGATTATGTCCGCCTCCGCAATCTCGCGGTCGCCGATCCCGCCACGCCGGTGAACGCGTTGCTCGAACATCAAAATCTCTCACTTTGCGCCGCCGATGATCAGGAAATTGCCGTGGCGGCATTCAAAAAATACGACACGACCATGCTGCCCGTCGTGGACTCCAATAATGTTCTTGTGGGTGTGATCACCGTGGATGATGTCCTTGATGTCGCGGAGGCGGAAACTACCGAGGACATTCAAAAACTTGGTGCCGTAGAAGCCTTGGGTGGGCCTTATCTCACCATTGGTATTTTCGACATGCTGCGTAAACGCGCCCCATGGCTCGCCATCCTTTTCATTGGCGAAATGTTCACATCTACCGCGATGGGATATTTTGAAAAGGAAATCGAAAGAGCGGCGGTGTTGGCGATTTTTTACCCCTGATTTTATCCAGCGGTGGCAATTCCGGCTCACAAGCCACGACGCTTATCATTCGCGCGATGGCTCTCGGTGATGTCACCCTTCGTGATTGGTGGCGGGTATTTCGTCGGGAAATACTTGTGGGATTTCTACTGGGGTGCTCTCTTGCGGCCCTCGGAATTTTGCGCATTTCCACATGGCAGTTTCTTGGTATCAAAGATTATGGAGCCAAACACATGATGCTTGCGCTCACCGTCGGCGGAAGTTTGGTGGGTGTCGTTATATGGGGAAGCCTTGTAGGTTCCATGCTGCCCATCCTTTTGCGCCGCCTTCATCTCGACCCCGCCACGTGCTCCGCTCCATTCGTCGCCACCTTCGTGGATGTTACAGGCATCATTATCTATTTCACGATCGCCTACTTCCTCCTCCTGCCACACCTCCCCGGTTGACACAAAATCTTGCCCCCACCCCCGTTCCATGCACAATCTCTGCCTTAGCAGGGGAGCCCTACGGCTGAGAATCCTGCTGCGTGAGCGGCGGTAAACCCTTCGAACCTGATACGGATTATGCCGGCGCAGGGAGCGAGGACTATTCGAAGCTGAAGAAACATCTTTCCGCATCTTCGAATATGACCACCACCGAAAATTCCACTTCCGATCAGCCGCTCCCCAACAGTACCCGCATTTATATACAAGGAGCTATACATACCGATATTCGCGTTCCCATGCGTGAAATTGCGCTCGCCCCCACGAAGACTTTTTCGGGAGAAAATATCTCAAACACCCCCGTGCGCGTTTATGACACCTCTGGCCCATGGGGTGATCTGGAATTCATGGGAACCGTAGAAGAAGGTCTCCCCGCCCTCCGCCGCCCATGGATTCTCCAGCGCGATGACGTAGAAGAATACGAAGGCCGCCCCGTACGTCCGCAAGATGACGGCTACCTTTCCGAAAACCACCGCACGATTAGCCGCGCCAAACGGCAGGATGAAACCGGCTATCGTCTCGAAGGCCTCACCGCTCCTCGCCGTAAACCTCTCCGCGCCAAATCCGGAAAAATCGTCACCCAACTCCACTACGCCCGCGCCGGCATCATCACGCCGGAGATGGAGTTCATCGCCCTTCGCGAAAACATAGGCCAAGCACAAATCGCCGACCTCGCCGACGACATTCAGCGCAGCGACCTTCACAAACAACACGCCGGTTCCTCTCAACTCTCAACTCTCAACCCTCAACTTTCGGAATTCATTCCCTCTATCTTCCGCCAATTTCCCCAGAGAATTCCGAACCAAATCACCCCCGAGTTTGTCCGCTCCGAAGTTGCCGCCGGCCGTGCCATCATTCCGAACAACATCAACCATCCCGAGTCCGAGCCGATGATCATCGGGCGCAACTTCCTCGTGAAGATCAACGCCAACATCGGCAACAGCGCCGTCGCGTCCAGCATCGAGGAGGAAGTCGAGAAGATGCGCTGGGCCACCAAATGGGGCGCGGACACCGTCATGGACCTCTCCACCGGCAAAAACATCCACGCCACCCGCGAGTGGATTCTGCGCAACTCGCCCGTACCCATTGGTACCGTGCCCATCTATCAGGCTCTCGAAAAAGCCAATGGTATGCCCGAGAACCTCACCTGGGAAATGTTCCGCGACACCCTCATCGAGCAGGCCGAGCAAGGCGTAGATTACTTCACCATTCACGCCGGCGTGTTGTTACGCTTCGTACCACTCACCGCCTCCCGCATGACCGGCATCGTCTCACGCGGCGGCAGCATCATGGCCAAATGGTGTCTGGCGCATCATAAGGAAAATTTCCTCTACACGCATTGGGACGACATCTGCGACATCATGGCCGCGTATGACGTCGCGTTCAGCATCGGCGACGGCCTCCGCCCCGGCTCGATTGCCGACGCCAACGACAAAGCCCAATTCGGTGAACTCGAAGTGCAAGGCGAACT
>JAJTYZ010000116.1 GCA_021463515.1 Chthoniobacterales bacterium
AAAAGTCGCCCCTTCTTTTTTTGCCCCCAAACAACCTTCTAAAAAATGGTGTAAAATGGTGATGGACAATAAGTTGCAACTAGAAGAAATTAAGATTGTTATGAAAAACTCAAACACAACACAAGCATACGAAAAGTTCGCACAAAACCCTAACCGCATCGACGGAGCCATTCACGACACGGTGACTGTTCGCCAAGGGGTTGGGTTTAACTACGCAAACGGCAACGAAGGCGACGTGATCGAACTTGCCTTCTCCGCTGAGAATAGCCAAGTCCGCTCAACCATGGTTGTTGATTGGGCAGCGGCGAAAGCGTTGCGTGACCAGCTGAATCAAATCCTATCATTTACCTCGCTCTAAAAATGGTGTAAAATGGTGATGAACAATAAGTTGCAACTGAAAGAAATTTAAATCGTTATGAAAACACAAGACACAAAAGCAGCCAATATCCTCTTTGGGATTGAACTTGAAACTATCATTCCAACCGACTCCGAAATTTCCGTGGGGCGTTATCATGGTGGCGAGCCGGTGCATTCGGCTCCAAACTTCCGAGGCACTCCGTGGATGGCCGAACGGGATGGTTCCATTGCAACCAAAGACGGCTATATGGCCTGCGAGTTTGTGTCGCCGATTTTGCAAGGCGAGGAAGGCGTGAACGCTCTGTGTCAATTTGTGGACTTTCTCAATGAGATTGGGGCAGAGGTAAATGATAGCTGCGGTTGTCATGTTACGGTCAATGTGGACTCGGTGATTGGCTCTACGGATGCCGAGAAACGCGGAGACTTTGCCCGCAAGTTGGCTCATATTGCCAAGTGGCACGCTCGGGCTATCTACGGACAAACGGGAACGGGGCGGCATTTGAATCATTACAGCGCACAGTTTTCCCCCGACGTTGGTGATTTGGCCAAGCAGATTGCACGGGAGCAAAATTATGCGGAGAAAACCAGAGCGGCTCATGCGTGTGGGCGAGGCATGGTGAATTTCCAGAAGCTTTTCCCTCGTGGACTTGTGGAGTTTCGGGCATTTGCGGGCACAACCAATCTCGCCAAAATTCAGCATCATGTGGCCACGTCGCTTGGGCTTTGTCGTCGGGCCTCGCAGATTGAATGCCTCGGAGGATTTAAAAAGAACAAGATGCAGGAAGCCCGCACCCGCACGGCAGCGGAAGCTGTGAAATTTCTTTGGGATTACCTCGGATGGACGGGAAGCAAGCGGGATTGCGCGTTGGGACTCTTTGGCAACCTGCATCGGGACTTTCGCCATTATCGCAAAGAAGCCCTGCGGCTGTGCCAGAAGTTTGATGAACGCTATGGCAGCGTTGCTCTTTAACTACGTGAGTTGCGTAGTGTGATGGGAAAATCAAGAACGAAGAAGAAAACAAGAACCAAGAACGAAAGGAAAAAATCATGTGTGTAATACTCATCTGTCCGCCGAAAGTTCGGCCTAAATTAGAAACATTGAAAGCCTGCCATACGGCCAATCCGCATGGAGCGGGAGTTGGCTGGAGACAAGGAGAGAAAGTGCATTGGCAAAAGAACCTCGGCCCGCAGGAAGTGGATGCGTTGATTGCGAAGCTTGAGGGAGAACTCGTCATTCATTTTCGCTGGGCAAGTGTGGGCGGGGTCAATCCACGTCTTTGCCATCCGTTTCCGGTAAATCAGGAGGCAAGCACGAAGTTGGAAGGCTCAGCGCAGCGATTGCTCTTCCACAATGGTACGTGGTCGGGGCATCGGGAGGCGTTGAAGTTTGTGGAGAAAAAGCAGAAGCGAATTGTGCATGGAGCGATGAGCGATACGCGGGTAATTGCCCTGCTTGTTGACCATCTACGAGACCATGCCGTGTTGCGGAATATAGACGGGCGATTTGTGCTTTTTTCCGCTGAAACGACGGAACTCTACGGGGCGTGGAAAACGTGGGATGGGATGCACGTTTCCAATCTCGGATTTCTTTATGAAGTGGAAAGGCGAGAGCGAAGAGAGCGGTGGGGAGAGGAGAAATATGAACAGTTGGGCCTGTGGAATGGGAGGCAATCATGATTTTCAAAGTCGTGGCAAGCAAAGCGGGAAACATCGTCTTTGATGAGCGTGTGGAGGCGGAAAGTCCTCGGGAAGCTCGCAAGATGATGAAGCAATCTCTCGGGCTGCAAAGCCTCGCGGGTGTTGTCTATGCGATCACGGAAATTCCGATGGCTCTCATCGAAGAGATCGTGGCCGAGAAAATTGCGGGCATGATGATGGGGCGCGGGCGGATTGATCCGGGGAAATTGATGCGCGAGGCAGCGGAGGCGGCTTTGAAAAACGAGTTAGCCCCGTTAAAGAATCGCCTCACCGCGTTGGAAGGACGCCGGGGAAATGAGGGCGAGGGCGGAATGGCAAATCGCTTTGACCCCACAACAGCCACGGCAGCCCCCGTTGCCGTAGAACCCCATCTTTCCTCATCGCCCCAACGGCGAGAGCCACTACACGCCTTTCCAGCGGAACTTCGGGCCATCCTCGGGCCGGATTGGAAAGTAATTCGACGGCACTACGCGAAAACTCACAGCGTGAAACAAACGGCGGCGCAATTTGACGTGCCCATCAACACGCTCAAGTCCCGTATCCGTCGGGAGAAATGGGGGCGGAAATGAAAATTGTCCATGTCAGCCGATATCGTCACACGAAGTTTTGGGCGGTGTGGCGAGGCGAGGAATTGATCGCCGTCACGGTTTATCGCAAGGGAGCGGAGTCAGTGGCGGGAGAATTGCGGAGGCTCGAAGATTATGAAACTCCGCGCTGTGTGGTGGCCGAAGAAGCTTATGAAAATCCATCTCAACCCAGCCTCGTTTAGACCGCGCAAGCCGGAAGACTTCATTGGTCAAGCGGCTAAAGTGGCGGCGGCATTGGTGGCTAAAGCGCATCGTCTTCGTCTCACCGGAGAAGGCCCGATGAAAGTGCTCCTCTACGGCCCACCCGGAGTGGGAAAAACAAGTGTGGCGGAAATGGTGGCTCTTGCACTCAGCAACAACGAACCGCTTGCCATAGAAGACCTCAACGGACGGGAAACCACGCTCGATGTGGTGAGGCGATGGATGGACGGATTGGCTTACAGCGGATTCTTCGGAGGGTTCGACATCAAGATCGTTAACGAGCTAGATCGGGCAACGAAGGAGTCGCAGGATTTGCTGCTGACCTACCTCGACAAGCTGCGTCCGGGCCGAGCATTTATTGGCACGAGCAATCTGCAACTTGGCTTGCTCACCGAGCGATTTCAAACGCGATTCCAAGTATGGAAAATTACCGCCCCTGCTGCCGATGAAATTGCCCTGTGGTTGGTCAAGCGGTGGAAGTCGCCCAAAGCACTTGCCCATGAAATCGCCCTCGGCTGCGGTGGTTGTGTACGAGCGGCATTGGCGGATTTGGAGAGTGCTTACGACATGGGAGCGGTGAGATGAATTCCGGTCCGCCCCATCGAAGCACATCCGTCCTGTCCGTCCTATTTGTCCTATTGCTCGCATCATCACACACACTCCCCACCCTCTCAAAAACGCCCCTCGAAAATTGGTGAAAAAAAACAGATGGACACCACGCGGCTGCCTGCGAGAGGACAAGGAAAGTATCAAATTTTCACCCTCAAAGCTACGTGAGTAGCGTAGTTGCGAGAGCGAAGAGAAAAGCCAAAAAGAAAGGAAATAAGACCATGCCTGATTACGAACAAATACTCGGCGGCGAGGAACAATTGCCTGCCGAAGACCAATGCAATCCGCGCCGTCGGAAAACCGCCTCGCCGCCCGAAGTGGGGCTGCTGGTGACTCCCGAACCGCATCACCACCTCGACCGTCTTGTGCTTCACCGCGAAACACGAGAGGACTTGGCTGCGGCTTTGCGCAGTGTTGCCCTCGCCGAATCCATGGAAGCTGTGTGGAAGTTGAGCACGATTCGCCCGATGAAAGGCCGCTGTGTGCTTAATTTCTACGGGCCTCCGGGGACGGGGAAAACACGGGCCGCGTTGGGAGTGGCGCGGGAACTCGGGAAACCGCTCTACCAAGTTGATTACAGCGGCATTGTTAGCAAATACCTTGGCGATACGGCCAAGCATATTGTGCTGGCTTTTCGGCAAGCCAAGGATGCTGAGGCGGTGCTGTTTTTTGACGAGGCGGATTCAATGCTGAGTCGTCGTGTGCCCGCAGGAGAATCTTGCTCTACGTCCATCAATCAAAACCGCAATGTGCTCATGCAAGAAATTGATCGCTTTGGCGGCGTGGTGGTGATGACGACCAACTTGTTTGGAAATTATGATGAGGCGATGTTGCGGAGGATTGCTCGGCATGTGGAGTTCAAGTTGCCGGATACGGGTATGCGGGAAGAAATCCTGCGGCGGCATTTGCCCAATCCCAAGCGTGTGCCCGAGAACTTGCGAAGCGTGGCTATTGCCGCAGAGGGACTCTCCGGTGGAGATTTGCTCAATGTGTGTGTGAACGCGATGGAGGCGGGTTCGATGGATGCTGACCCGCAGAAATGGCGCGTCACGGAAGCACTCTTGCTGGCCGAAGTGCGGCGTGTGATGTCGAGCAAGGAAGCGCACGCAGGGCGGAAGTCCACAATCAACCTGAACTAAACCCTACTACGACTATGAACCTTATAGAATTCTACCGTTCGTTCACGCTCCCACTTACCATGCCCTGTGAAGTTTGTGGGCGATGGGAGGAGCGTTGCCTTTGCCCGAAATGCGCGATATGTGGCGAGCGTGGGCGACAAACATGTTATGATGTTGAAGACGGGCACGGACTGATGAGAAGCACGGAGCAAGTGGAGAGCATGAGAGTTGAACTTGATAAATGGGAAGCCATCACGCAGGCCGAGGCAGAGTATTGGATGGCGCGGGATCGTGAAGAAATTGAGGAGGTGCTGCTATGACGAAACGACAACAAACGATTTTTGAATATCACCGCGATGTGGCAGCGTTTGCGGTGACGAAGCCCAACACGGTGTTTGTGATTCTTGATTTGGAAGACCGCGAAGGATTTGCTATCGCCAAGGTGATTGCTCCTCAAAGTGCCGCACAACGAGAGGCGATTTCCTCTCAAGATTGCTATCCGGCCCTCACAATCACGATGCCCCGAGAGCAAGCCAATCGCCTCCTTGCCCACGGATGGCCGAACGCGAAGCCCATCCCGGCGATTGACGATACCAACGTGATTCCGGTGATGTTGATTTCCGATGGGCGATGCGTGTGCGCGTTAATTCCGAGGGGAAAATGAGCGCGGCTATCTCCACCTTCGAGGCGCAACAAACGCGGGAAATTCGGCTGATAAACGCGGAAATTCCGAAGCCCTTCACCTTCCCTGCACGGCCAATTCAAGGGGGAAAATTGGAACGTGCGCCGAGGAAGACGGGACGGTGGTTTGCGGAGCCAAAGTATAATGGCTGGCGAGCGTTGGTGCATTGTCCGAGTGGGGCGATGTGGAATCGTCACGGGGAGCGACTTTCAATTGAGCGGGAATTTGCGGAGGCGGTTGGAGAGTTGAGGAAGTTGGCGAAGGCAGGACTTATTTGGGCGGATTGTGAGGCGTTGGGGAGGCGCAATAAAATCGGCTGCGGCACGTTGATTGTGCTCGATGGAATTGCGGAGGAAAGCAGGCCGATTTACGAGGAACGGCGGG
>JAJTYZ010000117.1 GCA_021463515.1 Chthoniobacterales bacterium
CGTTGGAGGGGACATTCGCGGTGAGTCTCGACGCGCTCACCGAGCACATGAGCGTGCAGGCCGAAGACCGCGTGGTCATTGACCCCGCCGTCTGGGAAGCTGTGGCGCGGGCCATCGAACGCTTGGACATTTTGCGGGCCGACTACCGGCGGTTCGACGGGAAGAGCGGCACCTACGAGATCGAGCCCCTGCACCTGCTCGCCTATCACGGCAACTGGTATGTGCTCGCCCGCAGCCGTGGGAGCGACAAAACCTTCGCGCTATCCCGGTTCGGAAAAGTCGCGCCGACCGGGAAACACTTCAAGCGCCCCGCCGGGTTCGACTGGCGGGCATTCAGCCGCGAGGCCTTCGGGATCGCGCACGGAGAGAAACCCGAGCGCATCCGGCTCATGTTCTCCGCGCACGTCGCCACTTACATCCGCGAGCGTGTCTGGCATCCCAGCCAAATCCTCCGCCAGCACCGCGACGGCTCGCTGGAGATGCGGATCGAAACCTCCGGGCACAAGGAACTCGTCCGCTGGGTGCTCTCGTGGGTGCCGGATGTCGAGGTGCTGGCCCCGCGAAGTCTGCGCGACCGCGTACGCGAGAAACTCTGTGAGGCACTGGGCAGCAGCGCCATTGCGACCTCTCCACCCCGAAGCAGGAACAGCGGGAGTTCTCGGTCTATGACGACATCCGCAGGAAGCTGCTTGCCCGTGGCATTCCTGAAAAATGCCCGAAGAGATCAAAGCCATACGACATAAAAGATCGTTTTCGGCCCACCCATTCGGAACCTTGACTGCTTGGTGCGCTTTGATCCCGCGCAGAATGTCGGCATTTCCTGAACCGCAACCGGATATGCCAAAGCGGGCGGGGTGGATTTTTCCCGTCCGCTGTGATCCACCCCCGACACCGGTTCGTCCAGCACGAGGATGTTCGGCACCGGCGTGAGCGCCAAAGCCAGCAGCACCCGCTGCATTTCCCCGCCAGACAATGTCCCCAGGCGCCGCTTCAGCAGGTGCGCCGCGCCCGTGCGCCGCAGCCCCTCGATCGTCTGCCCCTGCACGGCCAGCGAAATTCCGAGGCACGCCGGACGCCGCACCGCCAGCGATGCCGCGAAAAGATCAAGAACGCTGACCGGCGCTTCGCGATCGAAGGACACGCGCTGCGGTACGTAGCCGATCACCGGACTGTCCTTGCGCCGCCGCGCCGCATCCAGAAAATGCACTTCGCCCGAATGCGGAACTTCGCCGAGAAGGCAGCGCACGAGAGTGGTTTTTCCCGCGCCGTTTTCCCCGATCACGGCGGTCAGCTCGCCGCAGTGCAGGTGCAAATTGACATCCTCCAGCACCGGATTTCCTTCATAGCGCGCGCCCACGCCGCGTAGCGTGGTGCAGCATTCACCGCAGCGATGCGGGGCGATGCCGTGATGCACGGGAACGCTGTCGGGTGGTGTGTCCATGTTTTGCGGGCGGCAGGTTTCTCTCATTTCAATGCGGCCTGCAATACCGCGAGATTGTTTTCCATCGCGGCCAGCCATGCGTCGCGCGCGGCCTCCGGCTCGGCCGGTCCGGTCACCACGGGATCCAATTCAAAAACCTTCACCCCGGTTTCCGCCTCGACAATCCGCGCGCTTCTGCCCGGAAACTGCGGTTCGGTGAAAAGCGCTTTCACGCGGCGGGAACGGATGAGTTTGACGATGTCGGCCAGCTCGCGCGCGCCCGGTTCGGAGCCGGGTTCGCGTTCGATCACTCCCGCAAGATCAAGGTGAAAATCCCGCGCAAAATACGGGAAAGCCTCGTGAAAAGTGACGATTGGCACGCCCGCAAACGGCGCGAGGGCGGCATGCATTTTTTCCTCCAGCAAATCCAGCCGCTGCTTGTAATCCCGCGCATTGGCGCGGAAGGCGGCGGCCTTGTCCGGCACGGCTTCGGAGAGCGCTGCCGCAATGTTGTCCACCTGCCCGCGGGCGCCGTCGAAGCTGACCCACACATGCGCGTTGCCATCCATGAGGGGAATCCCCCGGCTCACCTCCACGACGCGCAGCCCCGGCAACTGCCCGGCCGCCTTGTCCAGAAAGGTTTCCATGCCCGCGCCATTGACCAAAAAAATATCGGCATCGGCCAGCCGGCGCATGTCCCCGGCGGTCAGCCGGTAGTCGTGCAGGCAGCCAAGGCGCGGGGTGGCAAGATTTTCCACTTCCACGCCATCCACGCCGCGGGCCACATTGAGCGCCGCCACGTAAACCGGATAAAAAGAAGCAACCACCCGCAGCGGCTTTTCCGGCGCCGCCCAAGCGCCTGCCGTGGCGCAAACAAGCACGGCCGCCACCGCCCAAACCGCGCGCGTCCAACGGGCCGCCTCAGCACATTTTATCATAACCGCATATCCCTTTCGTTGCATTGAGCGCAAAAATGAAAAATATTTACAAACCGGAATGCCACGCTGCACAACAAAGAAACAGGAAGCAACCCAGTGAATTATACCACCCGACAAAGAACCGCCGTACAAAAAGCCCTCCAAGATGCCGGACGTCCGCTGACGCCCGCCGAAATCTGGCAGGCCGCCCGCATCGAGTCGCCAGGTCTGGGCATCGCCACCGTCTATCGCTCCCTGCGAATCCTGATGGAAATGAATGCCGTGGAAATCGTGGAAATCCCCGGCGCACCGCCCCATTACGAAAGCAAGAAAGTACACCATCACCATTTTCTCTGCGAAGTCTGCCACAAAGTTTATGTAGTGGATAGTTGTCTACCCGGCATGGACCGGCTCACACCCCAAGGCTTCACGCTGAACCGCCACACGCTCACGCTCTACGGCGTTTGCGCGAGCCCGGACTGCGCGCAGGGCGCCGTCACGGCCTGACCGCCTCCATCCCGCGCCCCGCCGCCACAAAGTCACGCATGAGAGCCGCGCCCTTGATGCCCGGCGCGGTTTCGACGCCGCTCGCCGCATCCACGGCCACGGGCCACACCCGCAGCACCGCCCCGGCGACATTACCCGGATGCAGGCCGCCCGACAAAACCACCGGACGCCCCGCGTCGCGGACGGCTTCCGCCGCGAGCGTCCAATCAATCGTCCGTCCCGTCCCGCCGAAAACTCCCGGCGCATGGGCATCCAGCAGCAGACAAGGCGCAGGGTCGGACAACACGGCGGCCACCGGATTTTCCCCAGACAGCGCCGCCGCCCTGATGTAAAAATCGCCGCCCCACTGCGCGCAAAATCCGTGCGTTTCGCCGCCATGAAACTGCACCGAGTGAAAAAGCCCTGCGCCCGTCAATTCACGCAGCAGCGATTCCTCCGGGTTCACCACCACGGCCACACGGCCGATGCCGGGCGGAAGTTTTTCAATCCACGCCGCGACATCGTCCAGCCGCACCGCGCGTTTGGAACGCGGATAAAAATTGAACCCGAGCGCATCCACGCCCGCCTCGATGGCGACCAAGGCGTCCTCCTCGCGCGTGATCCCGCAGACTTTCACCCCGACGCGCCCCCCTTCCCCCTTCAGCCAGCGGCGCAAACCCTCCGGGCACATGGCCATCAGCGCAGTGTGCGTCCGCGCGCCTGTTTGATTTGCGTGTGATGGGTGAGCGGATACACCCGCCCATCGCTGGCGTGGAAAAACGAACTCAACAGCCAGCTCACGATGCTGATGACCAGCGCCCCCCAGAACGCCGCCCAGAATCCGGCGACCGTGAAATGGCCCGCCGGAAACAGCCCCGCCACGAACCACAAAAGCAGGGCGTTCAGCACGAGAATAAAAAAGCCCATCGTCACCAGAATCAGCGGCAGGCACAGGAGCAGCAGCACCGGGCGGACAAACGCATTGATGATGCCCAGTAGCAGCGCGGCCAGGACAAGATCCGTCGGTGAGCCGCTGTCGATGCCAGGCACCAGTTTCACCGCGACAAACACCGCCACCGCCGTGACAAACCACCGGATGCAAAACTCAGCCAACGAAGTTCCCATGCACCCAAACTAAGCACCCCCCGGAAGGCCGCACAAACATATAAACGCCGTGCCTTGATAACGCGGGGCCAAATATTCATGCAAAACAGGAGTTCAAGTCCTTTTTGGCACGCAATCCGGCTGAGGGTGCCATCAAGCCGGTTGTTAAACCCACCAGAGATTCAGGAAGATTCAGGAAGATTCAGGAAAATTCAGGGGGGCACAGCCGTCCCGGCTGTCACGACCGTTCATACTGCATTTTTTAGTCATCAGCCATTAGTCATTAGCCTCCCCTATGGCAAAAGCTCAACCGTAATGTCATCCACCAGAAAATACGGCTTGGTTCCGATCTGGTCGGCGCCGATGTAAATCCGGTTGAATCCGCGTCCGGCGCTCATGTGTTTGTCATGATCCAGCAGCGGAAGACCGGAAAATTTCACCATCTCCTGGCCGTCCGCGTTGGTCACATGGCCGCCATAGGTCTGCTCCCAGTAGTTGATCTGCAACTCGACTTTGTGAAATTGCCGCGGTTCAAAAACGCCATCCCCGATTTTTTCCCACACCATTTTTTCGTCCGGGCCGGTCTTTCTGTAAAAAAATCCGAAGGAATCCGGTTCACCCGGCACCCTTCGGATTCCGAACCAGGCGCCGCTGTTGACGCCCGAACTGCTTTGCACCGCAAACGTGAAGGTTCCATTGGAGACATCCGCATCCACGGCCAGCAGGAAAGTCACCTTGAAATCCTGCTTGATGGCTTTTGTCTCCCCCAGGAAATTTTGGTAAGCTTGAGGATTGCCCGCGCCGTATTGTATCTGGAGCATCTGGCTGCCCTCGGGCGCGGGAAAATGGCTCGCGGCGCTCTCCGTCACAATCTCCGCGCCTTCCACCGCTTCGTTTTCAGGCGCAATCCACCGGCCAATACCGGGGGCGACTGCGTTCCCCTGTTCAAGCAGAGGCCCCGGCGTGTACCCTTCGCTCTCCTCAAAGCCCACATGGTGCACCACCTCCCCGTCCGCGGCTTGGACGGGCGTCCATGTTGTCAAAAACAGGGCCGGCAAGCCAAAAAAGAGACCGGCGCGAACAGAGGATTTTAATGTCTTCATTTTTTCGTGGTTGTTTCGTTGGGTTTGCGGAAGGTAATAAGGCCGCTTTTCCAGAGGCCGCCCTTGCCGCCGGTGTCCAGCACGCGGACGGCGATCAGGTTGGGTTTATCAAAGCTCACCGCATCCGTAATGTCAAAGGAACGCGGAGCAATCCAGCCATCCGGGTCTTTTTTGGCATCATAGAGAACCTCGCCTACCTTTTTCCCATTGACCCATATCCAGCAGGATTCATCCACCGCGCCAAAATGCAGCCCGACGCGATGCCCCTTGTATTCCGCCGGCATCGCGCCCAGGGAAATGCGATACCAGGCCATGCCATCATATCCATCCGGCTCCGGCTCTCCAAATCCCTGATTCTCCCAAAAATCCGTCAGGCGCAATTTACTCCAGTTGCGATCGGAAAATTTGGTCTCAAACCATCCTTCCCGTTCGCCCTGATTTTTGGGGTCTGTCTGGAAGGGATATGCCTTGTCAAATATCTGCACCCCATCGGCGCCGTGAATGAGCGTCAACAGATCCATCGTCTTGTCCCAGCCGCCCACTCTTTCGTTGGAAAGCATTCCTTGCTTGGTGAAATACGGCGTACCTTCATATTTTTCCGCCATCCGCAGCATTTTTTCCCGGATTGCCTTCATGCGGTCTATCACGGCATCGCGTGCGGCAGGGTCGTTCGGAGGAATGGTAATCGGCGATTGATAAGTCTCCGTCAGGTGCGGAAGATAGAAGACGATGCCGCAATCCCGCAGAGCCGCCGCGCATTGGATGAATTCCACCATGTTTTTGGTGTGTTCCAGCGCGTCTTGCGCGAGTGTGATCCGCTGAATATAGGCCGGGTCAGCATCCTTCGCCTTCTCCAGGGCGGTGGTTATCAATTTTTCGGCCTGCTCGAAAAAAGCGGCGTCATACCAGCGGGCCACTTCGGCGTATTCGTGCCACGGCTTGGAATCGCGGGCCATGAAGGTTTTTTCGGCCAGCGCGTAAAATTCCTTCATCGGCGCGGCGCCCGGCCCGTAGGCGAGCGTGCAGAATTCGTCCACCACTTCGCAGGGGTCGCGCAAAGGGTCGTTCATGAGGGCGAAGAAGGCATACAAATCCAGCGCATTGGTGGCTAATCCGCCGGTGATTTCCGTCTTGCCTCCGAGAAAACCGGGAAGCGACGCGGCATGTTTGATAAACTCGGCAATGGCCCCGGTGTGGACGTGCAGCACCTGCGACCACCAGCCGGAATCCATATACCAGTAGAAGGTCATGTTTTTGAGTCCCTTCTCATTCCATTCCTTAATCCGCCGCAACGTTTCCCGCCGATAGACGGGATCGTTGAAATCGGTGGGAGTCAGGCAGTAATCCCCCATGATATTGTCCTCGATGCGCTCGATGGACTTCGGGGGAATCACATAATAGCTATACAGGTGAAGACCCAACTTGGCATCCGGGCATTCGGCTTTCACCTTGCGCGCCACGGCATTAATGAAAGTGAAAACGCGGTCGCTCAGGCAGGGTCGGGCGTTGGGCAAATCCGCGATTTCCTCCGCGCTGTAAAGCTCGGGACGATCCAGCGCGCGGCATTTGTCGCATTCACAAAAGCCGCCACCGTCGTTCGGAGAAATGGGAATGATCTTTTCGCCCGCGCGGTATCGCCGGATGATTTCTTGGGCAAAAATATCCACAACGTCGGGATTGCTGCTGCAAATCTGAACACCCTTTGTTTCCGGGCGTCCCGTGACGGGATCGGGCGAGGGATAGGGTTTCCGCTCCCCCTTGACGAGCCCATAGTACTCGGGATGCCCCTCGAAATAGCGGTTGTATCCGAGGAGATGTCCCCACTGATGAATGAAGGAATCGCTTCGTCCCGGATAAATTCGCTGCCCGTGCCGCCAATAAAAATTGCCGACATCCACCTTGCCATACTGGTCTATATTCACCCATCCGAAATGCGGCTTATAGACTTTGGAAAAGGGTTCCGGCAGCTTGAGCGGCGCACCCGCATCTTTCCGCACCGTGTTGTCCTCTCCCGGCATGAGCCAGCGAATTCCGGCAAATTCCTGAAGGAACTGATACACGCTGAGCATGGTTCCCTTCTTGGAATTCTTTATATTCCATTTTTCCTTGCCCATCTGCTCGTCATATCCCCAGAGCCAGACGGTGTTGCCGCGGATGACGATGGCATGTTCCCCCGGGTTTTCCACCGCGGGAGCATCCTCCGGCCCCGCGCCCACGATGAACCGCAGACCCTGCTCCGGCGCGGGGGCTTCGCCTTCGGCAACGGTCACTTTCATTTGCAGAAAACGCTCCAGATGCGTTTTCAGCTCCTCCGTGGCCGTGCCGACAATCATGTTGTCCGGGGTGCCCATTCTGCAAACAAGCACCTCGGTTTCCGCCATGGCCGCCCCCGTGAAAATGAGACATGCTACGAAAACAAGGATTGCCGGAATTTTTCCAAATATGCGGACGTCCATGGCGGAAATTATCAAGCTTGGGATTGCAGACCGCGGCGGCGCAGGCGGAAGAGCAAGGCTCCCGCGCCGAGCAGAAACAGCAGGGCGGTGTGCGGCTCGGGAACCACCGTGTAGCCCAGGCTGATCGTTTCGCCATTATAATGCAGAACCGCATTCGTGATTCTCGCATCCAGAGTTCCCAGGGTCAGACCGCTGAGAATCGTACTATCTGTGAGCGTCATTCCATCATCCCCGAAGAAGCGGAACAGCGTCGCGGTATAATCTCCATTGGCGACCGCATCATCCAAGGTGAGGTTGATGGCATTATTGTCCAAAAGGAGCGCGCCTGTCTTATAATTCCAGAAATGCATCTCGTCGGAGATATTGCCATTCAGATCGAAGGCAAACATGGCACCGGAGATCATTTTGAGAACACGGGCATTGCTGCCTGTGATGTTTTTGCCATCCAGCGTGAACGTGCCGATGTCGCCGCCGCCGGGAGCAAGGGTGGCGTTGCTGGCGACGTACATGAGATTGGAGCTGGCTTCGTTGTTATATCCGGAGATACGGCCGGTTCCGCCGAACGTCGTGCCGTTGCTCACCAGATAATGGCCGTTGCCGGAAGTGCCATATCCTTGGCCCGTGACAGCACTGGATTCAATATGCGTCCCGTTGAGAAGCAGGGTACCCGCGGACACCGTTGTCTTGCCGGTGTGGGTGTTGCTTCCATTGAGCGTCAGCGTGGCTGCTCCCGTCTTGGTGAGTGCCAGAATCCGCGCGCCGTTATTCTGCACCGCTCCGTTGACGGTTGTGTTCGACAGGGTTTCGAGGGTGAAGACGCTGGTTGCGGCATCGATCTCGTTGGCCGTGACATTGCCCCCGATTGTGATGGAGTTTGCTCCGGCATCCAGAGTAAGTGTCCGGCTGCCAGAGGTTGCGACATTGCCGTTAAGCGTCAGCGCGCCCGCACTTTTGATCGTGTCGTTTGGGGAGCCGGAGCTGACAAGAATCACGTTGTTGATCGTCGCCCCAAGCCCGGCAAATTCCAGCGTGCCACCCGCAAGTTGGATGATGCCGCTGCCCAAACTACCATTTTGAGCCGTCTGGTTGCCCATGTTGACAATCAACTTGGACCCCGGGCCGGCTACGCCGGCTCCTATCGTGATCGTACCAGCCGCCAGATTTTTAGTCGTATTACCGGTCAGGCGCACGGTTGCGTCGCTTATCAGTAAATTTGCGGAGTTGTCCCTGGAAATCTGTCCGGCAAATTCTATTTCACCCGAGCCCGCAACGCCGGAGATTCTCACCCGGTTTCCGCCGCTGGATATTCCGCTGAAGGACACATTCGAATTAAACACGATGTTGCCCGTGCCGTTTTGTTGCAGCACGGTATTGCCGGGGAAGCCGCTGCCCGCGGCGGTGAAATCCAGCGTCCCGTTATTCAGAATATAGGAATCGCCCGAGTTAAATGTCGCAAGGGTCACGGTGCGCGTGGCGCCTGCGAGATTGACGGTCTGGTTCGCCACGGAGTCGAAGACCAATGTGGCATTGCCGCCGGGAACTCCGGCAGGATTCCAGTTGTTACTTTGAGTCCAGAGGCTGTCTGTTCCCCCGGTCCAGGTTTGCGCTCCCAGGCTGGTGATCGAAAGGATCGCCGCGAGAGCGGATAGCAGGTGTGTGTTTGGTGTTTTCATGGTTTTGTTGTTGTTGTGTGTTTGTGTTGAGAAAAGATAGTCATGGTTGATAATTATATTCCCACAGGGAGCGGTAAAAAGCATCTTGCCCGCCGGGATCGCCAAGCCCGAGAATCTCCCGTTTGAACGGCTCGACATGCCCATCGGCATAAAGAAAATTGGGAATCCCGCCGTGGCGGCGCGTGAGGCCGCTCCATTCCTTCATTTTTTTCTGGCTGTCGGTGTAAATATGCCAGGAATGGTAGGAATCCGAGAGCAGCATCCATTTGGAGGGGGAACGGATGGCTGTCTGTTTGATCCACGCCTTGCCGCCCGGAAACAAGTTTTCATTGAGCTGCCGGTTGATCGAATAGTGAATATTATAATTCCCGTTGTTTTTCTCATAATCCCGCTCCGACGGGCACGCAAAAACAGAGTGTCGAAATAACGATGGTGTCTGATAGGTCGTGGCAAAATCTTTCACATCCACGTATTCGGCAATAAGGAAGGGCCAGACGAGGGTGCCGTTCGTCCTGGGAGGATCGCCGACACGTTTTTGAAGCGTCTCCGTACGGGGCAAATAGCCGTCGTTATCATTGGCATATAATTGAAATCCCATGCCCATTTGGCGCAGATTATGCAGACATTTTGCTACGTGCATTTTTTCGAGGACCATCTGGTAAGCGGGAATTGCCACGGCGGCGATAATCGCCATGATTCCCATCCCGATCAGCATTTCCGGAAGGCTGATCGCCGCGGAAAAGGGCACATGCCTTTTTATTACGGAGGGAGGTTTCATGACATGGAAACAAGTTCATTTCTTGCAAAACCGGTGGAAAGCGCATCGGTTTCCCAAGGCATGGATTGACGCCAGTGAATGCGGCAGGCATGGACGCTTTTTGCATCCGAACTTTTGGAAGGGGAGGGATTGCGAATTTGCTTCGTCAGGAAATCAATCGCCTCGCCACACATGGCTTCGATGGGCTGCTCCACGGTGGTCAGCGAAACGATGCCTTGGCGACTGTAGGTGATATTGTCATATCCCGACACCATGATGTCCTCGGGAATGCGGATGCCCGCCCGCAGGAGCGTGGTCATCACGCCGATGGCGTAGTTGTCATTCGTGCAAATCAGCGCATCCGGCAGGCATTCTTTTTCGAGAAGCAAGCGCGCCGCATCCCTGCCGGAGTCAAAAGGCTCGAACTCCTGAATGCCCATTTCATGAAACCAAATGGCGGGGTAACGGGGCGTCTTTCCCGCGCGCACCTTGCAGAGTTTGGCTTCCGGCATTTTTGTGATGTCCGCTTCGGCAAGCGCATCCAGAAAACCAAGCCGGCGTTGGTACGTCGAGTGGTGCAGGGCTTCGCGCATGAGAAGCGCGGGTTTCCGGTGATGCTCAAGGCACCGGCGCGTGATTTCGGCGAACGCTCCGTGCGCATCGTGCTGCACGCACAGGCAGCCCGGAATTTTTATCTCCACGCCCACGATGGGAATGCCCCCGGCCAGCAACGGGGAAAAATCCGTCTTCATCTGCAATGAGCCGGAAACAATCACCCCTTCGGGCCGTGCGGACAGGATGCTGCCGATGACCCGCTCTCCCTCCTCCGGCCACCAAAAGGAATCCACCACGCGATAATCAAACCCCGCCTCATGCGTGAGCCGCCCGATATGGTAAGACCGCAGCCCGGCGAGTTCGGTGTAGCCGCCGCAGTTCAGGTGAATGATGAGATTTGAGCGACCGCCGCGCATCATCTGCGCGGCACGGTTCGGGCGATAATTCATTTTTTCCGCCACCGCGAGAATGTGCCTGCGCGTCTCTTCGCTCACGCGCGTGGTGTCATTATTCGCAACACGTCCCACCACCGCTGCGACCGCGCGCTGCGAAACACCAGCGGCTTTTGCGACTTCGACTTGGGAGGCAGGTCTCATGGATAATGATGCTATGTAGCATTAACGGACGAATGTGTCAACCGAAAAAATTTCGCTCCTGCGTTTACCCGCGAAACGGCGAACTAGCTGATAGGAAATCGCTTTCGGCCCTACGGGGCGTTGGCCCGGAGTTTGAAGCTGGAAGCGGTCGTTTCCATGTCCGGACGCTGCCAGATGGGGCTTTGAGAGTCAAGCGCCCTCCATTTTGTGGTTCGGGGCGCGCCCCGAACCACAAAATGGCGGGTTCGGCGGGCTGGCTGGCTGGAAATACGAGCCTCCGGGGCGCACCTTGCCGCTGCCGGGGCTGTCAGTTTTCTGCGAACACCGGTTCGTGGTCGTAGTCGGGGAATGGATCGTCTAGCCAGGGTTCAATGACCGGCTCGGCGGGTTCGGGCGGGTCGCGGGCGGCATCGACCCGCACGCCGGCTTCCCACAATCCCAGGTGGCGCAGGATGCGTTCGATGACAGCGGCTTCGTCGATGAGGGCGACGACTCTCATCTCCTTGTGGCATTGTGGGCAGAGCAACGGGTCGGCTTCCCAGACTTTCTTGATGAGTTCGCGCCACTTCTTGGAGGGGATCCGGCGGGGCTTGAACGCGGAGACGTCGATGACATCGCCCTCGGGCGCGGCCCCGGCTTCGGCATCCGTCTGCTTGAGCCGCTGTCCGCGCATCTTGTTGGAATACCAGCCGTAGTAGCGCACGAGCTGGAAGCTTTTGTCCGGGATGTGCTGTGTGATGCGGGCGATGAAGTCGCACGGGCTGAATACTTCAAAATTGCGCTGGATCTTCGGGTTCATCCCAGAGCGGTAAATGATCGAGTCCCCGGAGCTGTTGGGCTGCATTTTATCCACCGAGAACGGGTTGCGGATGATGTATTGGGCGAGCCGCTCCATGTCCTCGCGGTTACGGGGCGGCACGCGCTGGCTGCGGTGGACGTTGAACCCGGAGTGCGTCCATCCGCGCAGCATCCGGGCGCGTTCCGGCGGCAGGAGTCCCTTTTTCACCAGAAACGTGATGACCCGTGCGCGGAAAAGTTCCTCCAGCGGAGCGAGGCTCACGTCGGGCATCACATGGAAAAACCCGCTGTCCACAAAGAGCCCGTC
>JAJTYZ010000118.1 GCA_021463515.1 Chthoniobacterales bacterium
ATGGAAGAACACGGCTTTGCCGGTGTGATCAATCGCGGATTTAATCGTATCCGTACTTTTTACTGTGCCTTGTTGGATCGTGTGCTGGCGGCGCGCCCTGCTGTTTACGCGGTGTGGGCCGTGATTGCACTGCTGTGCGTGCCGATGTTTCTCATGTCGCCCGTGGAACTCGCACCCAGCGAAGACCAAAGCGTAATTTTTGGTATCGTCGAATCATCGGCCAATTCCACCCTCGAAGAAACATTGCGTTATACCGATGAAGCCGGGCGCATTTTCCTCGATACGCCGGAAACCGAACACACTTTTCAAGTCACGATGCCTTCTTCGGGATTCTCGGGCATGGCACTTAAACCCTGGGGAGAACGTACGCGAACACCGGCGCAAATCGTTCCCGAGCTCGCCAAAAAACTCGGTCAGCTCCCGGGCGTCAATATGTTTCCCGTCACACCGCCCGCCTTGCCGGGAGGCGGGAGTTTTCCTGTAGAAATTGTCATTGCCTCAACCGCCGAACCCGGAGACATCCTCGAATTTGTCCGAACTTTACGTGACAAAGCGGCGGCCAGCGGGATGTTTGCGTTTCCACCGATCATTGACACCAAGATTGATCAGCCGCAGGGAGAAATCGTCCTCGACCGCGATAAAGTTGCCTCTATGGGGCTTGACCTCCGACAAGTGGGTGAAGATGTCGCGGCCATGGTGGGGGGAAATTACGTGAACCGCTTCAACATTGGCGGACGCAGTTACAAGGTGATTCCGCAAGTCCATCGTGAAAATCGCCTCAACCCCGATCAGCTTCGCCTCATTTACGTAACCGGCCCCAACAATAGCCTCATACCTCTCGGCTCCGTGGCAAAGATTGAATCCTCGGCTCAACCGCGTTCGCTTAATCGCTTTCAGCAGCTTAATGCCGTAAAACTCAGCGGTGTTGCCATCCGTCCGCTTGACGAAGCCTTAAAGTTTCTCGAAGCCGAAGCGCACAAAATCCTCCCGCAAGGCTATGTGCTTGATTACACCGGCGAATCGCGTCAGTTGCGGACAGAAGGTAGTAAATTTTTGCCCTCGATGGCTCTCGCGTTAGCACTCATTTTTCTCGTCCTCGCGGCACAATTCAACAGCTTCCGTGATCCCTTTATCATTCTCCTTGGCTCCGTACCGTTGGCGATGTTTGGTGCCCTTGTTTTTACCTTCCTTAAAATGCCTGCGCCCGTGCCTTTTTGGACGGATGGCTGGACAAGCACGCTCAACATCTATTCGCAAGTTGGCCTCGTAACTCTCATTGGCCTCATTGCTAAAAACGGCATCCTTATTGTCGAATTTGCCAACCGCCGCCAGCAGGAGGGACTCGGAAAACTCGCCGCCGTGCGCGAAGCCGCAAATATACGTTTGCGCCCGATATTGATGACCTCCGCAGCAACCATCGCCGGTCATTTTCCCCTCGTACTTGTCACCGGTGCCGGTGCCGCCGCCCGCAACTCCATCGGCCTTGTGTTGGTAGGTGGCATGACCATCGGCACCATCTTTGCCCTCTTCATCGTTCCGTGCCTCTACATGCTCATCGCCGACGATTTCGCCAATGAGAAAAGCCCGCATAGGGAAAGTGCGCCGTTAAATCGAATTTCTATACGGGGATGTTGTGGGGAGAAAAGTGGCCCAACATCCTAAGCCAGCGAAGCCGGTACCAAGGTTTTTTTAAAAGCGGGATTCAAAATTTTGTAATGCAATTAACTGATAATTACGTATTTACAATATGATGTTAAAATATCTTGCGCATTTACACCGGATTTAACCGCAAAGGGACTAATACAGGAATTGTTGCAAGGAGAGGGGCGATTTGAAAGGTAGAATGGCGCATTGATCTTGGGTGATCGTATGGCGGAAGGGGTGGGATTTGAACCCACGGTAGGTTGCCCTACGTTCGATTTCGAGTCGAGTGCCTTAAACCGGACTCAGCCACCCTTCCTGACAAACCTTCTTTTTAGTGTTTTTAAACGCGCCCGGCAAGGAGGAAAATTTACAAACTTGCGCTGAGGAAACCGTTGTCGTAGGGCCAGCCGGCTTCGGTGAGAATTTGGTAGTCTTCGGGATTGAGAATTTCGACGAGATCGAGCGTTGTAAATGAGGTTAGGTTATTGGGCTCAATTTCTGCTGATGGGCGGGAGAGGCTGAGGGAGAGGATAAAGAGGGCGGCGATGGCTGAAGGTGCTAACCAGCGTAGAAATTTGGTGTGCCACATGGATGGCGGTACGTTCTCCTCGTGAATAGCTCGCATGACCTTTCCCACAAAAAACGGCGGCGTAGGCACGGAACGAGCCTTGCCGAGAAGATTCCAAAGCTGCTGATCTTCTTGCATGGCGTACAGTCTAACACCACGGCCGTGCAAAAGTTGCGCTCTTTTTTACGCTGTGGTTAGAAATGGAGCAGGGATGAGGCCCTTCCGCTCTCGATAAGGCATCTTCGGATATAAAAAGGTTGCGTTCGCGAAAGGCAGCGGGGCTTTGCGTTAAAAGCCAAATTCTAGCCTCGGGAGAATTGAGCGCAAACCAAGGTTTTGCTGGGCGGCGGCTTTCGGATGCGGCCCATGCGGGAGGGGAAATATGAATCATGTTGGCAAGATGCGTTGCTAATGCAGCGAGATAGGCATCGGCAACGCCATCATCTTTGAGAATGGCGCGGAGTCTTGATGGCACGCCACCCTGCAAAAGTAGGTGCTTTGTAGAAAGGGGAGCGGCATAAAATTGATCCAGAAAATTTCGTAGAGCAAAGCCAAAATTTTCGAGATGTTCCCTTTGAGAGCTTCCAGCTTGTGCTTGGAGGGCAATCGAACATAAGCCATCATTCCGATATAACGGAGCGTTTTTGGAGCCACGTCTCTTAGATGGCGTTGGAGACTTCACCTTTTTAGTTCGCTTAAGCATTCCATTACGAAAAACTGAGTTTTGGGAAGAATTCGATCTTTGGGATAAAACGATTCGATAATATCTAAAAC
>JAJTYZ010000119.1 GCA_021463515.1 Chthoniobacterales bacterium
AATCCCTCAAAGAAGCCGACATGCGCTTCCTCCTCGCCTCCATCCTCTGGCAACACGGCTACTCCCCACGCGGCACCACCCTCATCGTCGAACACGGCACCGCCGCCATCCGCCAAGACCTCGAAGCCATGCTCCACAACGAAACCGGAGGCCTCATCACCATCGCACGCTCAGGCATGGAAGGCGCAGCCGCCGCCGCCCACCAATACGCCGGACGCTCCAAAGGCAACTTCCGCTTCAAAGCCGCCCTCGAATCCCTCGGCAACCTCATCCACAACGAACTCGCCGCATTGCCAGGGCAAACCGGCCCCGACCGCGACCGCCGCCCCGAACAACTCCACGGCCTACTCAAGCGCAACGACGCCCTCCTCAAAGCCCTCTCCCAACTCCCACCCGAACGCGCCGAAATGCTCCGCTGGCCCCTCCTCACCATCCAACAATTCCGCGCCATCGCCGACGAAATCTACACCCGCATCAACGCCCGCACCGACCACGACCTCGAAGGCTGGGACGCCCACTACACCCACGACCCACGCACCAACACCATGCGCCGCCTCTCCCCCACCGAAGTATGGAACCCAGGCCGACGCCACCTCATCCGACTCTCACCCCAAGCCATCGCCGGAATCCTCGCCCCCGACAACGGCATCGAACTCACCACCCGCGCCGGAATGCTCACCCTCACCGCCAGCGAAATCACCGGCGACCTCCTCCGCTTCGACGCCCATCAACTCCCAGACCGCCAAAAAGTCTTCGCCATCCTCAACCCCTACGCCACCGACAGCCTCTGGATATTCGACGCCCACCCCCGCTTCATCACCGCCTGCCCACGCATCCACAGCATTTGCAGAGCCGATATACCCGCCCTGCAACACGAATGCGGACGCGCCGCAAAAATCGAAGCCGAACGCCTAGCACCCTTCCGCGCCCGCCACGCCGCCGAAGCCCGCCAACGCGCCGCCGACATGCGCCACAACGCCCAAATCCTCACCCCCATCCAACCCACATCCCGCCTCCCCAAAGACATCGAAGCCCTAGCAGCCGCCACAAGTCCGTCAAGTCCGTCCAGTCCGTCCGACCTAGAAGACACCGACACCGACGCCCTAGCCACCGCCCTCCGCGAACTCATTTAACCAACCACCAAAAACCATGAACCAAACATCCACCACCATCACCATAGACCCCATCCTCTCCGCCGAAGCCTCATCCGCCCACAGCCGCATCAACGTCCCCCTCAACCTCACCGTCTGGCGCGACCGCACCACCGAAGAACAAGACCTCCTCACATGGTTCCACCAATACATCCTCGACAACAACCTCTCCTGGGACGACGCCGTCGAAGCCATCGGCTACGACCGCTCCACCGTCTTCCGACTCCTCAAAGGCACCTACCAAGCCGACTCATGGGGCAAACCCATCGCACGCATCAAATCCTTCCGACGCATCGCCATCGCCCGAGGCACTATCACCAAAAACGTCTTCGCCGAAAACTCCATCTCCCGCATGATCTGGGCCGGCCTCGACTACGCCCTCGCCAACAACTCCATCACCACCATCATCGGCGAATCCCGCCAAGGCAAAACCATCGCCGCACGCGCATGGGCCGAAGCCAACAACCACGGACGCTCCGTCTTCGTCACCGCCCCACCCGTCGGCGGCATCAAAGGCCTCATGCGCACCATCGCCGGAGCCATCGGCGCCAATAAAAACCACAGCATCGTCCAACTCTCCGAATCCCTCCACCGCGCCTTCAACCGCAACCGCATCCTCATCATAGACGAAGCACACCGCCTCATGCCCAGCGACGGACGCACCCTCAACCCCGTCCTCCTCGAACTCCTCCGCGACCTCCACGACCAAACACACTGCGCCCTAGCACTCGTCGCCACCGCCCGCTTCGAAGAACGCCTCCGCAGCGGCTCCTACCAATTCGAGCAACTCATAGGCCGCATCGGAATGCCCATCCGCCTCCCAAAAAAACTAGGCCGCAACGACGTACTCCCACTCATCCGCCAATACATCCCACAGCCATCCCCAGCACTCATCGCCACACTCCAAGATGTCGCCAACCACCCCGGACGCCTCGGCATCGTCGCCGAAACCCTCAAAGTCGCCTCACGCATCGCCACCAAAGCCAAAGTCCCACTCGACGAAGACCACATCCACAAAGCCCTAGACCTCCGCGCCCGCATGACCGGCCAAGCCTAACAACCAAGCACCAAAAACCAAAAACCATGAACACCGACACCGACACCATTCCGCCATCCGGCAAAATCACCTTCGCCATCTTCCATCTCCTCACCGTCCTACAAGACAGCGAGCCACACATCACCGACAAAACCACCAGAACCGACATCGCCCACATCTGCCGCGAAGCAGCCCAATCCCTCAACCACGCCGCCGACCGCCTCAGCGTCACCCCCGCCGAAGCCCAAGTTCTACGACAAATCCAAAATGAAATCGAAAACACCCAACTCAACTAAACTAACAACCAAGAACCAAAAACCAATCACCATGAAACCCACTCAAGCCACCGCCACCGCCCGCGAAACCAAACGCGAGCTACGCCGCGTCAACACCTCACTCCGCGCCCACATCCGAGCCTACCATAACGTCAAAATAACCACCAAACGCACAATAGACCGCAGCATCAAAAAAGCCGCACTCGAAGCCATCCGCCTCGAAAAACAAGCCATCCGCGACCTCCGCGCCATCACCCGCGCCGTCGAAGCACTCCAACGTCGCCAAAGCATCCTCCAAGGCCGCCTCCAATAACCTACAACCAAGAACCAAGAACTTAAAACACCATGAACCAAGAACCCAAAGTCAAAGCCCTAGTAGATCGCGGCCTCCAGCTCTACCGCCAAATCGAAGACGCCAAAAAAGAGCTAAAGCGCATCGAAGAAGCCCTCAAAGCCCACGCCCTCACCGGCGACCAGCAGCCCCTCAACGACCCCGACCGCGACGGCCGCCAATACCTCGCCATCGGCACCAACGAAACTGTCCCCATCATCCTCACCGCCGACATCCTCTATCAGAGCTTCGCCGACGGCAGTATCCCCCATCTACAAGCCGCCAGCATCGCCGGAATGGACCTCGACACCCTCTACACCCCCATCAAAACGTGGAAGATGCTCGCCAAAACCGGCAAAGCCTTCCGCGCCGAAGCCGTCACCCAACTCGGTGCCCACCGCGCCGCCCTCCTCATCACCGCCGTCACCCAAAAAGACAAAGACGGCATCCCAAAATCCCAAATCCGCACCGAATGGGACCGCGCCACCGAGTCCGTCTCCTCCGTCCCGTCAGTCCAGTAACCAACAACCAATCACCAAAAACCAAGCACCAACCACACCTCATGCACCAAGAACCCAACTACCTCACCATCGAAGCCGCCACCAAGCAAGGTCTCACCTCCATCACCACCCCCATGATCCACAGCGAGACCTGGATCATCAGCAACATCCTCGACGACCTCCGGCGCGGCAACATCCCCTGCGCCGCCGTCGTCGTCACAGGAGGCACCGAAGTCTGGAGAGCCACCTCCGGCATGAAATTCAACACCAAAGAACCAACCACCACCAACCAAGAACCAAGCACCACCAACCAAGAACCAAGCACCACCAACCAAGAACCAACCGCCAACCCATAAACCACCATGCACAACATCCTACAATTCCTCACCGACTGCTGGCTCCCCCTACTAGCCGCCCTCGGCCTCGCCCTCACCCTCTACCCCCTCGGGAAAGCCAACGAACGCCGCCGCCAACGCCGCCTCTGGGCCGACCGCCTCCGCCACCACAACGCCCACTCCATCCTCCGCCATCTATAAAGCCCATGCTCACCCGTCGCCAAACAGCCCTCTACTGGCGCACCTGGGCTTCCATCTGCGAAGCCCAGGGCTGGCCGCGAAGCGACAACACCCGACGCTACGCCCTTCACGCCGAAGCCGGTTGCCCCCACTCCATGACCCAATTCCGCAACCGCGACTTCAACCACTACCTCAGCGCAGCCGCCCCCCTCTGCAACCGCATAGACATCCGCGACCGCGACCGCGAAAACGCCCTCCACACCATCAAAAACCTCCCACTCGATCCCCCCTACATCGCCTCCATCTGCACCGACCTCTACGCCACCAACAACCTCGACACCCTCACCCTCCCACAACTCGAAAACCTCCGCAACACCCTCGTCCAACGCGCCCGCAAAAAATCCCCCAAAAGTCCGTCCCCTCAGTCCTGTCCGTCCAGTTATTCCCCCCACCCCTTCTAACTCCCCAATCCCCATGAGCAGCGATCTCGCCACCCAAATCGAAATCCACCTCCTCACCCTCGGCACATGGGTTCCCACAGCCGAACTCTGCGCACGCTACAACCTCAACGAACGCGTCCTCCGCGCCGTAGGCCGTCGCCCCGGCCTCCTCGATCATTTCGCCGTCAGCAGCACACGGCAAGGCACCCACGGCTACATCCATCACCGCTATCTCCCCACCGCCGACTGGCTCCCCATCAAACACCGCCTCCTCAGCCACGCCCTCGCCGAAATCCGCAAAGCCCGTCTCTGGGCCAAATCCCGCCACAACATCCTCACCGGCCCCCAAAAATCCCTCCAAGAAATCCACACCCACCAAGCCCTATTACCCCTATGAAATACACACACAGCCAAGCCATTTCTGTCGCCGAAGAAATACTCGACATCTTCTCCTCACGGTGCTCCCGCATCGTCATCGCCGGAAGCCTCCGCCGCCAAGCACCAGAAGTCTCCGACATTGAACTCCTCTACATCCCACAGACCGTGCAAAGTGATCCTGATCTCTTCGGCAATTGCCAACAAGTTAACCTCGCCAACGACTCTCTGGAAGACATGCTCCAAACTGGTTTTATCAGCCAACGTCTCAACACCCGAGGCCAAGCCACTTGGGGCGAGAAAAACAAACTCGCCATCCACACCAAGACCGGCATCCCCGTGGACTTCTTTGCCACCACCGCAGACTGCTGGTGGAACTACCTCGTCTGCCGCACCGGCCCCGCCGAAAGCAACATCCGCATCGCCTCAATCGCCAAAGCACGCGGCTACCAATGGAACCCCTACGGCCCGGGCTTCACCCGCCTCCACGACGGCAACCAATTCCCTATGACCTCCGAAGAAGCCGTCTTCGACTTCGTCGGCCTACCAGGCCCGTCCGCCACATCCGTCTCCTAAGTCCCATTAGTCCCATGACCGCCACCGCAATGTTCGCAATCCCCGTCCCCAATACATCGAAACCGAACAACGCATCGGCGACATACGTCGTCTAGTCGAACTTCCGGCCCCGGATCCCACAGTCAACGTCGGCGAATTATTCCGCAAAATCCGCGCCGAACTCCCCGAATAGCACCCCCCTTGCAACATCCTTGCAACGCCTCGGAAAGTGCCAAAAAGTTTCCCAACTCCCTGTCATTATCGCCAAAAACCCCTAATTTTTCTCAAATACCCCCCAACGAACAGCCCGCAGCGCAACCCCCTATCCTTCAGCCACCTCCGCCTAATCCCACCTAATCCCAAGTTTCCCAACTCCCATGTCTTGTTTCATTCCACACTCAGTTGCTGCGTGGGGCAACGCGCCGATTATCCGAAAGAGAGCCACTATTTCCTGCGAAGCGGGAATCTGCACGGCGACGTTGTTGTACGAAGGTATTGTTATCGCCGAATTGCGCCCACGGCCCACGCGGTACATCTCGAAATTCGACAAAACGCCAACTAGCAACATCCTTACCGCGCATTCCAAGATAATCACGCACCGCAGGTGAAACATCTAAGCCGGCACCTTGATTGAGATTGGGAAGCGGACGTTGATTGCCGAAAACATATTGCCAGTGATCCGTGCGGAAAGGTCCGCAATCTTCCCACTGCGCATAGGCTTCACGTCCGCGAGCGCGAACCACGACCCAGCGACTTTTGCAAACGGACTCGCCTTCACGGACAAAAGTTTCGCGAAACCACGGAATCACGCGGGGAGCCTCGGGTTTTGTCTGCCCCTTAGTAACATCATTGTAGGGAAGCGCGATATAAAAGGGATTTTGCCTCGGAATGAATCGCGCAGGAAGATAACCACGACGTCCTCGAGTGTCCGGGTCATCGAAACCGCCATAACTCCGCACCCATTCTTTATCCCAAGAGCTTTTCGTATTCGGCACCGGATTATTAACGGTGGGAAGCTCCCCGATCCAAAAAACCGTCGTGACGATATTATTCTTCCACGGATACCGTCGGGAATTTCCGGCGCGAGCGATCTCGGGAGCACGCGGGAGCATGGGCTCGACACGCAGCAGAACGCTTTCCCGCAACCGCAAAGCCTGCTCCTCAAAACTCGGTGCCGCCCTTAAAATATCAGAAGCACCGCTAATCCAAAGAGCAGATAGCATCAATAGAAGCCTTGAGGGAAAGGTTGCCGACATGAACAGCACATTATCGCCTTGTTCCCAATGAGACGCAAGCTTAACGGCTGGGAAAAAGGCGCATCCCTTTCGGCGGTCGGAGGGGATCTCTATGCTTGGGAGTTGGTTCCGCGATTTTTCGGTGAATCCAAATACTTTGCAAAACCCCAAGGCTAAAAAGAACCGCCAGCAAAAATGATCCGCCATAACTCACGAGCGGCAAAGGCAATCCTGTGATTGGAGTAACACCAATCGTCATGCCGATATTCATAAAAACATGCGTAAAAAGGAGCGTCGTCAATCCAACGGCCAGCAGCCGCCCAAAGTCATCATTCGCCTTCAGCGCGATATAAAGTCCAATGCCCACCAAAAGTAAAAAGCTCAGCAACAAAAGGGCACCGCCAATAAACCCATGCTGTTCACCAATCACCGAAAAAATAAAGTCGTTGTGCACAATCGTGCTTGGAAGAAATCCAAGTTCGTTGAGTGTGTTGGGTGCCTTAAATCCCTTCCCTTCCCAGCCGCCGGAACCAATGGCGGTGAGGGATTGGTTAATCGTCCACCCTGCTCCACGCGGATCAAGTTCGGGATCAAGAAAGGTCACAATGCGCAGACGCTGGTAGGGCTTAAGGCCGAAATTGACCATGAGCGGGATGGCAATCACAGCGACGAGCAGCAAGGTGATGAGATAACGCCCGGGAACACGCGCCGCATAGAGCATCGCCAATACCACGGGCATCCACACAATCGCGGAACCAAGATCAGGCTGAATGAGAATGAGGAGCCACGGAGCAGCGACAATAACGCCGCAAAGCGCAATACGAAAAATCGGTGGCATGTTTTCGTAATCGGCTAAAAAAGTCGCAATCACCATCACCGAGGCAAGAATGGCAAGCTGCGAAGGCTGAAAATTAAAAAAACCCAAATTCAACCAACTTCGCGCTCCATAAACTTCCTCCCCTATAAAATGTGTGGCCAACAAGGCCGCTAATCCTGCCAAATACAAGGGCAATCCGCCGCGCCGAATCCACCGGTAATCGGTAAGCGATACCACGAGAAAAATTGCAAATCCCACAAGCAGCCAAACCAACTGACGATTCCAAAACGAATGTTCACGCATCCATGTTGCGCTGTAGATGGCAAAGATGCCGAAAGCACCGAGCAAGACAGTGAGAATAAGCAGCGGCCAATGGAGCGCGGCGAGTTTACGAGGAATGGACATCATTTTTCCAAAAATCAGGCGGCAAGGCGCGGCACCGCCGCAAGCAATTTCTTCGTATAGTCATGTTGCGGGTCGGCATAAATAGCCGCCGCCGGTGCCGACTCAACAATGTGCCCATGATGCATGACCACCACGTGATCGCTGACGTGTTCGACGACCGCAAGATCGTGCGCAATGAATAAATAAGCAATGCCCAGTTGTTCCTGAATATCCTGCAGCAGATTCACAATCTGCGCTTGGACACTCACATCAAGCGCACTCACCGGCTCATCACAAACAATGAAGCGCGGCTTCACCGCAAGGGCGCGGGCAATGCCAATGCGCTGACGTTGCCCCCCGCTAAATTCGTGCGGATAACGCCCCATAGACTCCGCAGGCAAACCTACCTGACGCAGCAGCTCCACAACGCGCTCACGTCGCTCGCCCTTGGTCATTTTTGGAAAATGAATTTCCAACGGCTCCGCAAGAATTGCATGAATGGTCATGCGCGGATTTAACGATCCAAAGGGGTCTTGAAAAATCATCTGCATGTCTTTGCGCAGAGGACGAAACTTCCGTTCGCTCATGGGCAAAATATCTTCTCCTTCGTAAAGGACTTGACCGGACGTTGCCGGCGTGAGTTTAAGAATCGTACGGCCTACGGTAGTTTTTCCACTGCCACTCTCCCCCACCAGTCCTACTGTCTTCCCCGCCTCGATGTCAAAACTCACTCCATCCACCGCCTTAATCTCGCCCACAGGTCGTCGAAAAACGCCGCCAAGCACGGGAAACCATGTGTGCAGATTGCGAATGGAAAGAAGTGGCACCAGCGCACTTTGCCCATACCGCGCCGCCACCGCAAGCACGCGCTCGTTTAGCTGATCCATCGGGCCAACAATCGCGCAAAGTCTTCTTCCGACTTTGCTGCCATCAAGTCCTCGCGTCGTTTTGCATCCCCACAGGCACGCGCCAAGGCACCCACCGCACGCAAGTACTCTGCAGCTCGGGCCGTAGGAATCGCAAAGGCAAAAAACAATGAAATCAACTCACCCTTTTCCCCGATCACGGGTGATGCGAGGCGCATCGCCGCTAAGGCTAAATCTACAATTTCCGAACGCCGTGCGTGAACAAGGCAAACCGCTCCACCATGCCCTTCCCCTAATTCCACGACTTGATTAGGCCCAATCGCCTTCCAAAAATCTTCCCATAAACCCACGCGGGGATCGTCTCGCAAAATTTCTGCCACCGCCCGCACGGCCTCCTCCCGCGTGGCCACTTGCACTCCCAAACGAACGGTTGCTGCGCTTAAACACCGGCAATTCATACATTACTCCCGCTCCATTTGAGCTTCTCACGAAGCACATCGCTAAAAGTGCGCTCGGGCAATGTGGCTAAGCGAAACGTTTCCTCAGCCCGCGAAATTCGCAAAACATCACCCACCTCAAAATCATGCGTTTTTTGCCCATCCACATTCACCGTCACTCCCTCCCACCCTCCTACAAGTCGCAGCTCCAACCGTGCAGAATCCGAAATCACCGTCGAACGATTGGTCAAAACGTGAGGGCAAATCGGAGTTAAAACAAAACAGGCACTCTCAGGCATCAACAAGGGGCCCCCTGCCGACATCGAGTAAGCCGTGGAACCCGTCGGCGTGGAAACAATGAGCCCATCGGCATTGTAAACGCAAAGCTCCTCCCCATTTACCCACACCTCGACTTTGATGAGTTGGGAATGTTGCCCTCGACTAATCACGGCATCGTTGAGGCCTTGAAAATTTCCAACGATTTCTCCGGCCCGTTCCAATTCCACACGCAGCAGCGTACGCACACTCAATTGAAAATCACCTGCCGCGATACTCTCCACAGCCCGTGGCCAATCCTCACTGCTTACGCCAGTAAGAAAACCAAGCGAGCCAAGATTGATCCCAAAAACTGGCGGAACCGATCCGCGCAAACGATGCAAAGCACGCAAAATCGTTCCATCCCCCCCCAACACGAGAAGCAAATCACAACGAGAAGCCAGAGCCGGTTCATCCAAACCTTCTCCCTCCAAACCGCACGCCACGGCTATTTGTCGCTCCAAAAGCACCTCCACACCGCGCTGAATCAACGCCTCCCGAATGGCAAGCGTCAAAGGTGTCGCTTGAGGCTTATCTACTCGTGCAAGAATTCCGACTTTCATGGCGTCAATAAACACAAGAATTCGCGATTTCCATCAGCACCAGTCAAAGGCGAAGGAATCACCCCGCCCCATGCCCAATTTCGATTTTCCGCAAAATGATGAATTTTTTCCACCGCCCGTTCGTGCGCTTTCTCATCACGCACAACACCACCACGTCCCACTTCGGAGCGCGATAATTCAAACTGCGGCTTAATAAGAGCCACGATCATCCCGCCGTCAGTAAGAAGACTTGCCACCGGCGGCAAGACCAAAGTCAGGGAAATAAAACTTACATCCACCACTGCCAGACACGGCTTTTCGGGAAAATCCTCCGGCTGCAAATGCCGTGCGTTGCAATGTTCTCTGACCACGACCCGTACATCCTCGCGCAAACTCCATGCCAATTGCCCATACCCCACATCCAACGCATAGACCTTCACGGCGCCATGCTGCAACAAACAATCCGTAAATCCTCCTGTCGAAGCACCCACATCGAGGCAAATCCACCCGGAAGGATCAATGCCGAAATGCGCCAAAGCTGCCTCCAATTTATGGCCACCTCGACCCACATAACGATCGCGCTCCCGAACTTCGAGCGGCATATCTTCACCACAATTTTGTGACGCTTTTTCCATCCGCGTACCGCTGGAAAAAACGGCACCGGCCATAATAAGTCGCTGAGCCTTTTCACGGGAGGGACACAAGCCACGCTGTACCAACAACACGTCCAAGCGAACCGTGGGCATCGTCGCTCTCAAATACCGCCCGACATGCCGTTTTCCGCAAGCCGACGCTCCAGCTGCCGAATACGCGCTTCCGCCATTTCCAACTGCTGGCGTCGCTCCACCAAGAGCAATTCGAGCTCACGAATCCGCTGCTGCAAATTCTGCCGTATCGTCCGACGCCCAGGCTCACGCAAGGCGATGTCTTCGGTCGGCGGCGGTTGACCTTGAAAAAATCCGCTCTCACGCAAAGGCATTTCTTTACCTGTGCAGCAATTGATGAGCGTCGTCTCCGCATTCACTTCTCCCAGCCGCAAAAACTCCTGCACCGCCTCTTCCGTCGTTGGCCCGTAAAAGGATTCATCCCCAAGTTGGATGAGATAATCCATGTGCAGCTCCTGCAACATCGGTGCTTTGATCCACTCCATCTGATCATCACTCACAAGATCGAGAGGCGACACCTGCGCTGCACGCGCCCATTCTTTCAACTTCGCAAAATCCACCGGGCCGAAAATCTGATTATCCTCGTGCTTCCGTAAATACCACTTTTTTGAATATTCCATGGTGTCGAGAAAAAACTATGCCTTCTCTTCGATTCGATAGCGAGTAAATCTTCAGCAAAATTGTCGTCACTACGCCGCCTTCCATCTCCCTCGCTCTCGTAGAAAACCTCGAAAACCAAAAACATCTGCTCACCCCAAAACGCAAAACAATGCCATGATCATTTTTCCCTCTGGCGCAATTCAACACGCCGCGTTTTCCCGCTCATCGTCTTAGGCAACATGGAAACGAATTCGATTTCGCGAGGATATTTGTAGGAAGCGACAAGTTGTTTGCAATGGTCTTGCAATGTCTGTTTCATTTCCCAAGTCGGTTCATTTCCCGAACGCAGCACGACGAAAGCTTTCACTATTTGCCCGCGCCCTTTGTCCGGCTTTCCCACAACCGCCACATCCTGCACCGCTGGATGCGCCTGCAAAGCACTCTCCACCTCATAAGGCCCAATGCGATAGCCGGAGCTTTTAATGACGTCATCCTTGCGCCCCACAAACCAAAAATACCCCTCCGCATCCCGCGTCGCACGGTCACCCGTGAGATACCAATCCCCACGAAAACTCTGCCTGGTCTGTTCCGGACATCCCCAGTATTCTTTGAACAATCCCACTGGTCGCCCCGCTCCAAGGCAAACGGCTATTTCCCCCTCCTCGCCATCAGGTACAGGCTGAAGCTCCTCATCCACCAACTGAACATCATACCCCGGCGTCGGGTGCCCCAACGAACCGGGCTTCACAGGAAATCCAAGGCTCAAAAAATGACCGAGAAGAATGACCGTCTCCGTCTGCCCATAGCCCTCATGAATAGGCAACCCGGTAGCTTTTTTCCATGCGGTGAAAACATCGGGATGAAGCGGTTCTCCGGCAGTGACGCAATGACGTAAGTGGGGAAATTTATGCCGCGCCAATCCACGACTTACCATCATGCGAAAGGCTGTCGGCGGAGAACACAGACTCGTGATGGGATAGCGACTCAAAATGTCCATCGTGCGCGAGGCAGAAAACACTTCACCCGCCTCCCAGACAAAGAGACATGCACCGCAATGCCATGGCCCAAAGAAACTCGACCATGCCGCCTTCGCCCACCCGAGATCGGAAGTATTCCAATGAATATCCTGCGGACGAAGATTGAGCCAAAGACGCCCCGTCACCTCATGCCCGAGGCCATAGCTGCCGTGTGTGTGCACAACCATTTTCGGGTGCCCCGCCGTGGAGCTGGTAAAATAAATCAGTCCAGGCGCATCCGCCCGCGTGCGAGGCAATGAGAAATGTGGTGCTGCGTGCGCAAGTGCCTCCGCGAAATTGTGCTCACCCGCATATGACGCCCCAACAATCCAAAGAATCCCCTCGAAGCCGACAAGTTTGGATGCACCAAGGCGATCGGTAATCGCCGCCCGAATGTCTCCTTCTTTTAGGCGATAAGATAAATCATGCTCCGTGAGTTGCGGCGTGCAGGGAACCGGAATCGCCCCTAAACGAATCAACGCCAACATCGCAATCCACCACTCCGGCCGTCGCGGGAGTACGAGGAGAACCGGCTGTCCCACTTTTATCCCAGAATAGTGCATCGCACTTGCCGCACGAATGCTCAATTCACGCAATTCTGCGAAGGTAAAACGACGTTCCTCAGTGCCCTCCTCGCTTACCCACCATAAGGCCATTGATCCCGGACTTTTTGTAGCCCATCCATCGAATATATCCGTGGCGAAATTGAAGTACTCAGGAACCGATACCATGTCCGTTTCCTCTCAGGGCGAGCATCAAACTCATTTGAAAAAAACGAGTTGGAAAACTCGTTCTACGTTTTTTAAGATCATGGCTTGAATTCATCAGGAACTTGATGTATTAGTTTGGCTAATGGTGCATGGTTTGTGCTGTCTCCGCAAGAATAGATGCAAAAAATTGGCCACACCATTTTGGAAAATCATTCATGAAATCATTTGCTAAACTAACACCCGAAGAAGCCGCTCAACTTATCAACAATGGAGAAACCATGGGGGTTAGCGGATTTACACCCGCCGGCTCACCGAAAGCCGTAACCGTCGCCATCGCCGCTCGAGCGGAAGCCGAACACGCTACCGGACGGCCTTACAAGGTGAATGTAATTTCCGGTGCTTCGACCGGACGCTCAACGGATGGTGTTTTGGCCAAGGCCAAGGCGGTGGGTTTTCGCACGCCGTATCAGTCCGATTCGGAAATGCGTAAAAGCATTAACGCCGGGGAAACGCAATTCTTTGATATGCACCTTTCCAAATCTCCGCAGGATGTGCGTTACGGATTTCTTGGGCCGATGAAGCTCGCGATTATTGAAGCGTGCGACGTGAGTGACAACGGTGAAATTGTCCTCACTTCCGCCGTCGGGGCGTCTCCCACATTTTGCCACGCTGCTGAAAAAATTGTCATCGAACTTAATCGTTACCACCCACAATTCCTTCGCGGGGTACATGACATTTACGAGCCTGGGAATCCGCCCAACCGCGAGATTATTTCCATCCTCAAGCCGTCCGATCGCATTGGCTCTCCGGTCGTCAAAGTGGACCCCGCCAAAATTGTCGGCATTGTGGAAACGAATACCCCAGACGAAACCGGTTCCTTCTCCGCCGTTGGTCCGATGACAGCGCAAATCGGCCAAAACGTTGCGGATTTTATGGCGCGAGAAATCCGGCGCGGACTCATCCCGCCAACCTTCCTCCCGGTGCAGTCGGGCGTGGGCGATACAGCCAACGCCGTTCTCATGGCCATGGCGGAACACCCCGATATTCCCGCCTTTGAAATGTACACCGAGGTAATTCAAGACGCCGTGATTGCTCTCATGCGTCAGGATCGCGTTAAATTTGTCAGCGGCTGCTCCCTCACCGTTCCACCCGATACTCTCAATGGCATTTACAAAGACTGGGATTTTTTCAAAAACCGCCTCGTGCTGCGTCCGCAAGAAATTTCTAACAGCCCCGAAGTCATCCGTCGCATCGGTGTATTAAGCGTCAACACCGCCATCGAAGTGGACCTCGTCGGCAACGTCAACAGCACCCACGTGCTTGGACGTAATATCATGAATGGCATCGGCGGATCGGCAGACTTTGCCCGCTCGGCTTACCTTTCAATTTTCATCTGCCCCTCCACAGCCAAAGGCGGAAAAATCAGCACGATTGTTCCACTCGTCAGCCACGTAGATAGCAGCGAGCACTCCGTAGCCATTATCATCACCGAACAAGGTGTCGCCGATTTACGCGGGCTCAGCCCGGGCGAACGCGCCAATGTTCTCATCGCGAACTGTGCCCATCCCGACTACCGTCCGCTCCTACGTGACTACGTCGCACGTGCCGAGAGCATCCACTCCCACTCCCCGCATCAATTGCAATCCGCCTTCCGTATGCACCATGCCTTCTCCACCCAAGGCGACATGCGGCAAGCACAATGGGAGTAATTTTTCACAGTCCGTCTGCCCCATTTGTCCTCTTTGTCCCATCCATTCCCTATTGGGGGCGATGCATAATCTGCTGCCGCCCCAAGGTGACCACACGCGGCGTCGCACTGCCTGCCGACTGCACTTGCAATGACACCTGGGTGTTGGGCTGTCCTCGAATCATCGCAGACAATTCACGAGGAGAAACACCACGGGCATCCACCCACCCCGCGCCATCACTGCTCACCGCGAGCACACGATCGCCCACCGTGAGACTACTGCTCGCCGGCGTATCGGGTAAAATACTGCCGATGACAGGAATGCCATCCGAGCCATTGTTGAGCGTTGCCCCAATCCCAACCGGTGCCACACGTTCAATCCCCCGCTGCGCCGCCTGACGCTCCATATCGTTGGTGAGTCCCGCAGCCCATTGCATAGCGGCTGCAGTGTCTTTGCCAGCCCACTCCGCCGCAATTTGGCCGGCGGCACGAGCACGCATCGGAGGTGGCGTGTCGGGCGACATTTCGGAAAAGTTTTGTGCAGCCAGCGCAGGATTTCCGGAAGCCTCGGATGCCAAAATTCTACCCAGCACCATACCTCGTGTGCGCGGGTCTTCAATTTCTGCTGCCCATTGACGCGCCGCCTCGGGTTGCGTCTCGGCCCATCCCATCGCGAAACGGGCAAGAAATTGCGAGCGTTGAAATCCATCCAACCCCTCCCCAAGCGCAAGAGCCGCTCCGGCATCCGTTGCCGCCAACGAAGCCGCAGCACGCCCCAACACCCCGGCACGCGCCCCGCCATCGAGAAACTCATTCGCATGCGCCGCCAATTGCTGTGGCGTCATTTTTCCATTTTCCATCAAATAAAGCCCCAACGCCCCCGCCACGCCGAAACGACCGGCCTCTCCACTACGAATAATATCAGCCACACTCCGCCCCGAGAGCTCCCCATAAAGCGCCAACATTCCCATCTCTCGTGCATTCACATCGGGAAATTGCCGTATGCGCTCCATGGCTTCGAGGGGATCGAGTCCTGCAAATGATTTTACGAGAGCATTGATATACGCCTCGCGTTCACGATCACTTTTAAAGGATGCCAACTTCGCCGTGATGTCCTGACCTGCGGAGGGCGTGACTGCCGATAATTTTCCCGTACTTTCCTTGGTACGAGTCAAATTACTCACGACGTCATCATTGGCAGACGATGATGTTTTGGGGTCGGATTGGGCGGCCGTTGCCTTTTTATTCGAGGCGGAGTTTTCCGCCGGCACGGGTGACCAAGGACCAAAAAGTCCAAGGGCAATAATAAGGGCGGTCAGCAGAACAAACGCCACCGTGGCGAGTTTGATATTCATAAGGAACAAGGTGCGCCAACACCACAAAGTTGCAAGCTCGAACACGCCTCGGATTCACATCAAGGCGCAGGACAAAAATCTTCTATCATGCAACGAGGGGCAGCGAGTCGTTTTCTGCGGCGCATGAGTTGAAGCGGTGTTTCCAGAACGAGTCCAAGCGTCGGCTGGCGTAGATGCAGCGGAATGCGAGGATTTTGCCAGCATCTGGTTCGCTCCAAAACATGCCGGATTGCTTGCATCGCTACCGATGATGGTGCGACAACCCGGGAAGGACGCACGGCCATCAACTGACCAAACTTGATTTATTTAAGACGTTTGGTCTATTCTGTCGGCATTGTGAAAATCAAACGAGAAGCCTACCTCGGCAAACTGCGGGAACTTCGCGACTCCCACCTCATTAAAGTGATCACGGGAATGCGGCGTGTCGGCAAGTCCACGATCCTCGCGGATTTCCGCGATGAGCTGCTGGCCTCCGGCGTTCCCAAACGACGGGTTCACTTCGTGAATTTTGAGGAGCGCCGGAACCTGCGTCTGACAGAATGGACGGCACTTCACGACGAAATCGAGGCGGCTCTCACCCCCCGTGGAACCAACTATATTTTCCTTGATGAAATCCAAATGGTGAGTGGCTTCGAGCGGCTCCTCGACTCGCTTTTCGTCAAGCCGAATACCGACCTTTACGTGACGGGCAGCAACGCCTTCTTGTTGTCGGGCGAACTCGCCACGCTGTTGGGAGGGCGGCATATCTCGCTCAATGTCCTGCCCTACTCGTTTTCGGAGTTTTCGCTCGCCCGTCCCGGCCAGAACGCCGACGCGCTTTTCCGCGCCTATGTCAACGCCTCGACCCTTCCCGAGGCCGTCAACCTTGCCAGCCGTGCCCCCCGTCAGGTCAATCAATACCTCCGCGAGGTTTTCGACGCCGTCGTGCGCAAGGACATCGTGACCCGGGCGGCCATCCGCGACATGGCCAAGTTTGAGGAAGTGACGAGGTTTGCCTTCGACAGTGTGGGGTCGTTTGTGTCGCCGCGGCGTATCACCGACACGATCAACACGGGGCGCAGGCAAAAGGAAACCGGCATTTCCCATAACACCGTGGAAAGTTACCTCCGCCATCTCACAGGGGCCTTTGTCCTGTATCAAACCGACCGCTATGACATCCGAGGCCGGAATCTGCTCAAGACCCAGCAAAAATACTACGCGGTCGATCTGAGTTTGAAAAACGCCATGAGCGGGGTGGGCAGCGGGATGAACCTGGGGCACAAGTTGGAAAACATCGTTTATTTGGAATTGCGCCGACGTCACCAGGGCGATATCTGGGTTGGCAAGCAGGACGACAGCGAGGTGGATTTTGTCGTACAAAACCATGCCGGGGAACGGCGTTATTACCAAGTCGCCTGGTCGGCGGCAGAGACGGAGACTCTGGAGCGGGAATTGCGTCCGTTGCGCAAAATCCGGGACAACCATCCCAAAATTCTCCTGACGTCCGATCCCGACACGGTGACCATCGAGGGCATCCGCAAAGTCAATGTCATCGAATGGCTTTCTGGTGGAGCCGATGCGTAGGTCAGGCCAAGAAGGCCGCATCGTCATACCATTTCACGAGCACGACAGGGGGTTCCGGCGGGGCGTCACCAGACACTCGATTTTGCGAAAATTTTTTACCTTGCTTTGCGGGTTCCCATTTTCCGTTGCCTGTCTGGCTGATTAGTCCTCCACCAAACGAACAAAGGGTAAAAGAGATAAAGATTAAAGGGTATTCCTCCTACGCCTCCAGAGCATCATCATGTCTTGGTTTTCAGCCTCTTGAGCGATGGAAATATTTGGGGCGGATGCCTTTTTTTATCGCCAGCCTTGCGTTCCTCTCGGCTTTGCGCGGAGATAACTTCGACCAGATTTTCCACCAAGGTCTCGAAATGCGCAAAAGCCTCGGTGTTAGCCCGGGCTTCTTCCACCTGTCCGGCGGGAATATATTCGCTCACATTGCGCCCATTCTCCCGGCGTTGGAGGTTGTAATAAGGCCCGTGCGGCCCTTGCCGAATGACCGAGAGCTTGCCCCGTTCCATGTGAGTAATGGCTGTGATTTCTTGGATGATGTCGCGAGGTGTATTTTTTGAGTTCACAGAAAATATATATAAGAATACATATACTAATCCAAGAAAGATGTCCATGAATCTTTTTTTTGAAAAAATTTATCCTGCACCCTTCACATCACCGTAAAATCCAATGCAACCCAAAGCCTAACCAAAGTGGAATACTGAGAAGTCCCACGAGCGACGTACCAAGGACAACCTGCAATGCCGTACGAATATCACCGCCATAGGCAAGCGTGACCACCAAGGAAAAAATGGAAGCGGGCATCGCCGCCTCCATGACCAAAACGGCCCGCAGTTTTTCATTCACGGGCAACATCCATGCCAAAAGCATGATCAGCGTGGGAACGACCAAAATACGAACGGCAATCCCCGCGACGATATTGCGGCGGCCATGGCGAAACGCGCCCACATTCAAATGATCCGCAACGAGCGCACCACTGAGCAAAAGCGCAATGGGAATCGCGCAGGTACCGAGCATGTGAATCGTGGTTTCTGCTGCGGTGGGCAACCATGTTTTAGCGGAAAGACCATTGAGAATAAGAGCCAGCGGAATGGCGACCATCGGCGGATTCAACATCCTCCTCCACCGTCCCTGCGCCTCGTGTCCATTCAATTGCCACAGCGCAATACTCCAAAAAGCCACCTCCACCCCAAGGCAAAAGGCAAAGAGAATTCCCATCGTATCCCCGGGAAATAATGCCGCGCAAATGGGCAACGGAATGTAGCTATAGTTTTGCAATGACGCCGTGAAAACAAACGTGTGGTGCTGCTTTTCCTCCGCAATCCGAAACACCCGCGCCCCAAGACGCGCACAAATGATCCCCAATGCCACCGAGGCAAATCCAAGCACCGGAGGCAACAACCAATTCTCTGGATGCCTCAACGCTTCATTCCCGAGAATTGCGTCAAAAATTAGACACGGTGCAAGCACGACGATTACCAAACGCGTGAGCGAACGATCCGCTTCCGACGACAAAACTCCCGCTCTTCGCAATCCAAATCCTATCGCCATCACAGCGAAAACCGGCGCAACGATTTGCAGCAAAAATACCAGCTGTGCCATCATGAAAGTCGTTCAGTGAAAGAACTCCACCGAAACGTCTGCATCATGGTATTCTCCCTCTGCCGCCGGTGCCAAATGGATCGAGGGATTACTAAATGTGACAGAACCTTCACAAATCACGTTGGGCTCAAAATACCACGGCCCTTCGACACGAAGGCTCGAACAATGCCGCAAAGACGGTGCTCCATTTTCAAAAGCTGCCTCAAGGTCGGAGAGACGTTTGTAATGCGCTCCATCCAGCACCACTTCAGGGGGAATTCCACGACGTTCCGGCAGGAGTTCGAGCCGTTGATCGAGAGTGACGCCATAAGCATCGGAGCGTAAGGCGAGCAGATCACCCGTGCTTTTCACCGGTGCAAATCGCGTGCGCGGCACAAGCAAAGCACCGGCCTGAGCGAAGCAAGAAATCGCCGCTCCCATGGCACCTTCAAGTTGAAGTACCTTGGGGGACGAGGCATCACGCGGGTCCACGGTCTTAGCATTTTTTATGAGGGGCAATGGCAAGGAGCCTCCATGTTTCGCGAGTGCCTCGCGCAAGTCCTGCAGCCGAATCCAAAGGTTGTTGGTGTTGAAATAGCGATGCCTCGAAATATCCTGAAATGCTTCGATGGCGTCCTCGGGGCACTGCGCCACTTCGCGCAATACGAGGCGACCATCGGACACCCGTTGCGCGAGATGCCCACCCTTGCGATCCGACGCTGTACGCTCGGCGACCTCCATGAGAAACGAAAGTCCACTCTCCGCAAAGTACCCAAGAACTTCCAAATCCGCCGTGGCTCCCAAATTGTCGCTGTTGGAGATAAAAAGAAACTCTACGCCTTCATCCGCGAGGCGATCCGCCCAGCCCGAATCTTGCAACGAGGGATAAATATCTCCGTGTCCGGGCGGGCACCATTCGAGTTCGGGATCAGTCGGCCATTCTACAGGCTCAAGCGTCTCCGCAGAAAGTTTCGGAACTTTGCTCTGCAAAAAATCCAACCGACCATCGGACGACAACTCCGGATAGCGTGTCAAATAAGCCAGCGTATCTGCCGATGTACTAAAGCTATTCATGAGCAAAAATCGCGGCCCATGGATGCCATGCGACTTGCGTTGATGAAGAATTTGCCGTGCGATAAAATCCAAAAAAGTCAGATTATCCTTCACCGTGATGAGAGACTTGGCTTTTTCCAAACCCATTCCGGTGCCCAAGCCACCATTGAGTTTAATCACACATAGTTTATCAAGCAGAGTGGGCGAAGCATGGCGAACGGCGACATCCGCCAAAGCAGGGACATGGCTTGGGGACGCAATAGCCTCCTCCGGCATGAGCCCTGCATCTCCCGAGGCCACCTGCCGCCATGCGCGAGAAAAGCTGTTCCTCACAGCGGAGGACATCTCCGCGACGCTCATCTTCGCCAAAGCCAATTCCAGCCCACGTTCGTTTTGCACGCTCATTTACGATTTTTTGGTCGAGGCAATATACAGCTCACGCAATTGCTTAAAGTCCACAACCGAGGGCGAGGCCGTCATCAGCTCCACCCCACGGTTATTTTTGGGAAACGCTATCACATCGCGGATGGATTCTGCGTGAGCGAGCAACATCACAAGGCGATCTAGCCCAAGAGCAATGCCTCCATGCGGTGGGGTGCCAAAACGAAACGCTTTAAGCAAATGCCCAAACATCACCGCTTGCTTCGCCTCATCCACGCCAAGCACGCTGAACATTTTTGCCTGCAAATTCGCCTCGTGAATTCGAACACTGCCGCCGCCGATCTCGACGCCGTTAAGCACAATGTCATAAGCCTCTGCCCGCACCTCACCGAATTTTTCGCCTTCCAGTAACGCAATATCTTCCGCCTTGGGCCGTGTGAACGGATGATGTACCGCATTCCATTTTTGCTCTTCCTCCCTCCACGCGAGGAGCGGAAAATCAACCACCCAAAGAAAATCCAACCGTCGTGGATCATGCTGAATACCGAGCATTTCCACCACACGCAAACGCACGCGCCCCAGCACTTCGCAAACGACTTCCCGTTTGTCGGCTCCAAATAAAATCAAATCCCCCTCTTCAATTTGGAGTCGTTCTTGAAGAGCAGCTTTTTCTACCTCGGAGAAAAACTTAACGATCGGCGACTTCCATTCGCCGTTTTCACATTTGATGAACGCCAGCCCCTTCGCGCCAAATTGCTTGGCCATTTCGGTGAGTTCCTCAATTTGCCCTGTCGTAATTTTTGCCAGTCCCTTGGCATTCAGCGCACGCACCACACCACCCCCGTCGAGAGCACCACGAAAGACCTTAAACTCGGAGGCCGCAAAAACATCGCCCACATCCACGATCTCCTGCGCATAGCGCGTGTCCGGCTTATCACTGCCAAAACGATCCATAGCCTCGCGATACGTCATCCGGCAAAATGGCGTCGTGATTTCCACACCCCATGCTTCGCAAAAGACGGCGACAAACATCTTTTCAATGAGTGCAAAAATATCCTCCGCCGTCATAAAACTCATCTCGATATCCGCCTGCGTGAACTCCGGCTGACGATCGGCCCGCAAGTCCTCATCACGAAAGCAACGCGCAATTTGAAAATACTTCTCCCCCCCCGCAGCCATGAGCAATTGCTTATATTGCTGTGGTGCCTGCGGGAGCGCGTAAAATGTTCCCGGGTTCAACCGGCTTGGCACGAGAAAATCGCGGGCACCTTCGGGTGTGCTCTTACTCAAAATGGGTGTTTCAATTTCCCAAAATCCCTCCCCATCGAGCACATCCCGCACTGTTTTAATCACGCGGTGACGCAAGCGAAGGTTCGCCGCCATCGTAGGGCGACGCAAATCGAGATAGCGATGAACAAGCCGCAAATCTTCATTAGCAATTTTCTCATCAAGCGGAAAAGGTAAGACATCGGCTTTATTTAAGACCGTCATTTCTTCCGCCACCACTTCCACAGCCCCCGTGGCCAATTTGGAATTTTCTGTCCCCTCCAGCCGTTTCGCGACCTTGCCTGTTACCAATATCACATCCTCATCGCGCAAAAGATGCGCTGTTTCAGCCACAGCCGGATACTCCTCCGGGCGGAAAACTACCTGCGTAAGGCCTTCGCGATCACGCAGGTCAATAAAGATCACGCCCCCATGGTCACGCCGTGAAGAAACCCATCCCGAAAGCGTGGCGCTTTTCCCAATATCCTCAGTCCGCAAAGCGGCACAGTTGTGCGTACGAAAATTCATGGCGCGGGAGTCTGAAGATTTGCAGACCAATCGGCAAGCGCAGCCTGATCCCATGTGGATTCTGTCCGCGATTTTAGGTCTTTAATTTTCACCAACGGCCACTCCTCACCGATCACCACAGCGATCATCGCCCCCGAGGCATTGGCGTCCTTAAATTGACGAGCCACTTTGTCTGCCGAGAGCGAATAATTCACCCGCCGCCCCTGCGCACGCAAAAGCCCAATGACTCCGAGAGCCTCCGGACGCCGCGATTCATCGGCAATGACGATGAAAATATCACAGGCAAGTTGTTGGGCGATGGAAGCGTCCATGAGTGCTTTGGTCGTGGGGATACTTTCCAATAAGTCACCTAAAACCACATCGCCAATTCCAAAGCCAATAGCCGAAAGGTCTGTTTTTCCATCGCTCAAATCGAAAAGCAAACGATCAAATCGCCCGCCACCCGCCAAGGCCCGCCGCTCTTTACGCCGATCAAACACCTCAAAAACGGTTCCCGTGTAATAAGCGAGACCTCGCACAATTCGTAAATCCAACTCACAAAAGTCCCCTAATCCTCGTGCTTCAAGATTCGTCTTCAAAGCCGTAAAAAAATCCGGCTGCGCGGAAGCGATGAAATCTTCGATCGTCGCGAGTTTAAGGCCAAATACCGCAAGCTTTATTTCTAGGCTTTCACGCGACTCGCGTTCGAGTTTGTCAATAATTGCCAACACCTCCCGAACTGCCGCGACCTCAATGACACCCTCCGAAGTCAGAAAATCTGTCCACGCCCGCCGATCGCTCACCCGCACCACGATGTCCTCTGCCGTGAGCCCAAACGCCCGCATCGTTTCGATAAGAAGCGCGATCATTTCCGCATCCGCGCCCAAGGAAGCATCACCCACAAGGTCGCAGTTAAGCTGAAGAAATTCCCGCAACCGTCCGCTCTGCTGCTTCTCGTAGCGAAAAAACGGCGCAATACTAAACCACTTAATCGGCTTCCGAAAATCACGCACCTTCGCAATGAGCAACCGCGCCAAGGTCGGCGTCATTTCCGGACGCAACGCCACCTCGCGCTCGCCTTTATCGGTAAAAGAAAAAAGCTGACCAAGAATTTCACCGCCGCTATTTTTTTTGCGATAAAGTTCCATGGCTTCAAGCGTCGGCCCATCGTATTCTTGGAATCCAAAAGTCTGCGCCACGCGCCGCCATGTGCCAGTGATGTAATTGCGACGGGCACAGTCAGCCGGGAAGAAATCCCGAAATCCTGGTAATGCTTGCATAAGAATCTCCATGTTGCGCGTTCCAACGCTTTGCTTCAATTCCTCTTTGCGCGTTCCGGTTCCTGACGGCACACTTGCAGCACTTACATGACTCTTGGATCGCTGACACTTCGTGACTTTCGTTGCTTTAAACGCACGGAGTTTGATCCGACTCCCGGGCTGAATCTCGTTTCTGCGCCCAACGCCAGCGGGAAGTCGTCGCTCCTTGAAGCCATCTGCGTCCTTTTACGACTGCAATCCCCTCGTGCAGGAACTCTCAGCGAAACCATCCGCCATGGCACCGAAGGATTTTCGATCCTAGCCCGTTTTGGCCCGCGTTCCCTCGCTTGTCATTTGGGCAAAAGCAAAGGGCGTCATCTTCTGCTCGATGATGTGCCACAGCGCAAATCCAACGACTACCTTCGCGTGGGGCTTGTCGCCTTTTTTTCCTCGAGTGATATAGAACTTATCCGTGGTACATCTTCCAAACGTCGTCGCTTTCTCGATTTTCTCGGCAGTCAATGCGACGTGGGGTATTTGAAACATCTTCGCGCCTACGAGCGTGCGCTGCGTGCTCGGAACTTTTTACTTAAAGATGGTCCTCATCGTGGGCGTGAACTCGCTGCTTACAATGGGCCCTTCCTCGAAAGCGGAGAATACCTTGCCAAAGCCCGAGCCCGCCTTTGTGATGACCTCACTCCGCTGGTGGCACATCATGTTCATACCATCAGCAACAATGGGGAAATTGCCACCCTGCGGTATAAATCCTCCGGCGGCCCTGATCTCCAAGTGGCCCTCGCGGATAGCTTTTCCGAAGAACAACGCCTACGTCAGACCATCGTGGGGCCGCACCGCGACGATATGATTCTCGAAGTCAACGCCGCCTCCGCCCACACCTTTGCGAGCGAAGGGCAGCAACGTACTTTTGCCCTCGCACTCCGCCTCGCGCAGGCTGAGCTTATTCGTACGCGACGTGGGGTGCCTCCCATTTATCTCCTCGACGACATCTTCGGCGAACTCGACAGCCACCGGCGTCATCGCCTTCTCGGTGCTCTCCCTGCGGATGCCCAAGCCCTTCTCACGACAACTTCATGGCATTGGCTCGAAGAGGCCACCGGCGCACCCCATTGGACAATTACTGAGGGGCGTGTTGTTTCACAGCAGCACATAACCTAACCCTCGCTGTCAGCTTATTGCTTCTTGCATTCGCATCTGCTCAGGCACAAACAGGTAGAGAAAGAAAACTCTCCATTGAGCATTCGGCGGCAATGCGAACTCCTTGATCTCAATCGCAATCGACTTAAGAAGCCAATTCGGCAAGATCTTGGAGATAAGGATTTGCCGATGGCACGGCGCATTGACGAAATACATTTGAAGTTTCCCGAGTTTGGTACGCAGCACGTGAATCAATGTCTTCGACGAGAAGGATGGGAAAAAGCGAGTCGTGTAAGGGGCGATGGATGGACAATGTGTTTATCGAACGGCTCTGGTGCTCGGTCAAGCACGAGGGGGTTTACCTGTAGGCGCACGAGAATGTGAGAGAGTCGGAGGTTGCCTTGGAAAAATGGCTTTTCGATTACAACTACTGGAAACCCCATCAGGTACTTGGCTACAAGACGCCGTGGGAGTGCTATCGTCCTTTAGTGGGCTGTGGGATATACTCCGGGCTGTGTGGGTGGGAAACCCTGATGGAAAGCCGATGCGCAGCGTTTCCGGCGTGACCGGTGCGGCTCCTGCGCTGCACGCAATCTTTCTGAGACTTCATGCCACCTACGGCACAACGTGGTTTGCACGGCCTCAAAATATTCACGCGGGTTTTGTGCATCCTCTCACCGGTCACGCCATCGCCCCTTCACATCCTCCTGATTTGCCTGCGAATGCGCCGTGTATTCCGCTTTTTGCAACCCAATCCAAGAATGTGACATGATCGAGCGATACCTTACCCTTCGAGGGGCGCAATTCCGTGTCGCGTGTTCTACTTCGCCAAGGCGAGCACGTCATTACTGCGCGTTGTGGTGCGTTCGCTTTAAGCCATGGAATATCGTGATGTCATTATTTTAAGCAGGAGATTTTTCCTCCGAGGCATTGGTGGTAGCGACGGGCGGACTTCCATTTGCCAAACTCGGTGCCACCGATGTGGGCTATTCCTTAGCGCGACAATTTGGATTGGGCGTGACAGAAACGCGCCCGGGGCTTGTGCCCTTGGCTTGGTCTGCTTCGGATAAAACTACTTTTGAAGCTTTGAGCGGTGTTTCTCTTCCCGTGCGGGCGAGTTGCCAGCAGGTATATTTTGAAGAAGCACTGCTTTTCACCCATCGCGGATTGAGTGGCCCCGCCGTTTTGCGGAAGCACGGTGCGCTCGTTATACGCCGCAAAAACCGATTGCCCAATGGACGACTCCCGAACGTGATAAAATAAAACACCTAATTCACGGTTGGCCCGTGACATTTCCAAACAGCGAAGGTTATCCCAAAGCCGAGGTGACATGTGGCGGTGTGGACACGCGAGAACTTTCATCGAAAACAATGGAGTCGCGCCGTGTTCCCGGGCTGTATTTTATTGGCGAAGTTGTGGATGTCACAGGTTGGCTCGGTGGCTACAATTTCCAATGGGCCTGGGCCAGCGGCCACGCCGCAGGAGACGCTGTTTAATCTCGCAGGAAAAAAATATGCGGAAATACACGAGGCGATTTTGACAGGAGACGTTGATAGCCTGTCGTTGTAGCTCCATGCGACCGCCCCGCAAACCCTATCGGCAATCACATCGGCAATTCTACGGAAAAATTGAATGATTAGCCTGCATATCTTACTTGATTTCAAATGACTGCTCACTATATAAATCGGAAATGTCATCGGCAATTCTTTATGATCGCCCGGAGGAGATGGAACCGATGAGAAGCGCCTGAGCGATTTTGACGGCCGAGGCAGAATGTCCAATCGCCAGCTCTTCGAGTTCTGCGCCTGGCTGCTTGATACGGCGCACGATCAGATTGCTTACATGGCAAAGATCCTCCAAATTGAAACCTTGGCCGGTCGGCTGACTGCCGCCGTGCTCCACAAAGAATATTCCGGCGAGCTTCCCAAGAGAAGTTCCAAGCTGATTCGTGAGGCGCTAATCAAGGGAAGGCTCGCCCGCACCGAAGCATCCGCGATCATGGGTGTCAGCCCGCGAACCGCCCAGCCCATCATCCGGACTCTCGTCAAACGCGGATACCTGCAGTCTCCATCGGAACGCGGAAAACTTGCCGTGGGATTCCCTGGGGAAATCTGCGCATTCGCTTTCCCCGAGCTTTTTCCTACAGGGATGCTTTGAATGTCGTGAGGTAGAAGGTTTACCATGAGGTGCTGACATTCTCAGACCCCCTTCGTTGCAATCGTCAGGGAATCATTTTTTCTTGCCTCATTTTAAAATACAGGCTTTTATTAAACACGTGTTTAATAGGAATGGTATTACCACACAAAAGGACATAGCTGAGGCGTGTTCAGTCTCACGGGCGACGATGGGGGCAACTCTGGCGGGAGGGAAGACAGCCTAACAACCCGAAATACCAACTAAATCTCACATAGCAACTGGCTCAAACTTCGAGGGCACTCCAATTTTTAGTATCAAAGCAATCGACAACCCTACAAGCACTATGAAACAACTATCAATTCTTCCTTATTTATTTGCCCTCTGGCTTTGTTCGACCTGCCTTCTTCTAGCCGCACCGTCGGCATCGGAGCGGGTACGCGACGACATCAAGGCTAGCGGTGCCAAAACAACGGGGTCCTTTGTTTATTATGTGGTTTCACCGATGAGTAATCTCAAGCGCTTGGAAACGACTTACCCCGAGGATGGTGTTTTGGGCGGGCCAGTGCAGATTATTGCTGCACAGGGAGAATTTGAGCCGGCTTCGATGGTGTTTTTTGGACTGGCGGACGCCAAAGAGGTGGAGTTGAAAGTTTCCAATCTCAAGGGAGAAAGCGGCACCATTCCCGCCTCGGCGGTGGATATTAAGGTGGTCAAGGTTTGGTATCAGACGGGTACGGCATGGCACAGCTATTTTGCGGATACGCAGGGGCGTTCTCTTGTGCCCGAGTTGCTGCTTAACGATGAGAATCTGATCAAGGTAGATCGGAAAACAGAGGATAATTTTCTGCGGGTGGATTACCCGAAGCCGCGTGGTTCAGAGTTTGTCTGGATCAGCAATCCGCATCAGATTGAAATTCCTTTTAATATTTTCACCGAGCCGGTGGGCGACGCACCAACCCTGCGTCCCTTTTCTTTGATCAAGAACGAATTCAAGCAGATATGGTTGACTTTTGAAGCACCAAAAGATGTAAAAGGATTTTATACAGGAACAATTTCTGTGACGGTTGATGGAAAGCCGCAGGGGACGATTCCTTTGGAAGTCCGAGTGCTTCCTTTTACCCTACCGGACCCCAAAACCAATTACGATCTCAATCGTGAATATTACACCTCCATTTACAATAATTTAAATCTGTCAACTTACCTCGAACAAAATGGCGGGGATCGGGAGGCGGCGCTTAAACGGCTGGCCAATGAATATGAGAATTTGCGGAAGCACAACATTCTTTACCCGAAGGTTCCGGATAATTTTGCGCCGGGTGAGGCAAAGTTATTCACCGATCAATTCGAGGTTTATAAAAAGGCGAGGCTGCGCACCGATGCCATTTTTGGGGCGGTTCCGACTATTCCGAGCTATGCGTGGATGACCTCCCCTGAAGTGCGAGGCAAACCGCTGAAAGATCAGCCCCCTGATTATGGTTTGTACCGTAAAATAGATGCTGTTTATGACACTGCCGTCAAGGCCCTTGGCCATCATAATATCTACGGTTTTGGCTGGGATGAAGCGAGTATGTCATTGCTTGTTGCCGAGCGCGGCCCATGGAAATACGTTCATGACAAAGGGCTGAACGTCTATGCGACGGCACATCACGATCATTTGCTTTATGCCGGGTATAATGAGGATTTCGTCAACTATGGGGGTCATTTTTCTAAAGAAGACGCCGAGGCTTGGCATGCGATGGGGGCCCGCATCACGAGTTATGCCAATCCTCACACGGGGCCGGAAAACCCTGATTTTTCCCGCCGCGCCCATGGTTATGAGCTTTACCGCTCCAATGCCGATGGAATCAACAACTATAAGTTGGACGGCTCACCTTGGAATGACTTTGCAGGGGCTAATTACAATTTCCGTGCTTTCAATGTGATTTATCCGGGGATAGAGCGGCCCATAGACACCCTCCAATGGGAAGGAATGCGTGAGGGTATTGATGATGTTCGTTATGCGACGCTTCTCAAGCAACTGGCTCATCAAGTCATTGAGACAGGCAAGACCGAGAACGTCTATGCCGGGAAAAAGGCTCTCCTCTGGCTGGCTACCCAAGACCCCAAGACGGTTGACCTCAATGCCTTGCGGATGGAAATGACCGCTATCATCCTTAACTTTCGGGAAATTCTCCAATTAAAATAAGTCCATGAAATTTTTAACACGCACTTTCTATTGTTCGCTGGTTCTCGTTTTAGCTCTTTCCCCATGTGTTTACGCACAAGCACAAGATAAGGCGGCTGCGGAGCGTATTCAGGCACTTTTCACCGGAGCCACTCAAGCGACTCAAGAAAAGGACTTGGCCAAGGCCATCGAGCAATACGACGCAGTTCTCTCCGCATCCGATGCTACGTTAAAGCAAAAAGTGATGGCCGTTTCCAAAAAGGCCGCCATCCTGCAGACCCAAAAAGGCCCCGAGGCGATTGTCGCCTTGTATCAGGACGCATTGGATAAAGCGGAGTTTCAGAATGCTCCCGAGCGTGCCAACCTTTTGATGGACTTAGCGTCTTATTGGAATAATGTGATGAATCCGCATAAAGGCCAGGCAGCTTTTGAGCAGGCCGCCCAATGGGCAGCGGCCACTCGTCAGGATCGCTTGGCTGCACTCAAGGGGGTGGGAAACTCATTTCTGGCCCAAAACCAATACGAATTGGCGCGAAAGAATTATGCACGGATGTTTGAGGTGCCGGAATTGACACCCAGTGAGCGTGCCAATGCCCAGTTACTAATCGCGAATTCCTACGAGAGGGAGGGAGATTTTGCCAAGGCCGAGGCCGAGTTGATCAAGGCGACAAACACAGAAGGGCTGACTCCGGTTCATCGCAAAGGGCCCTTAGGTGCGTTGGCCAAGTTTTACACCGGTCGGAATAACTGGGAGGCTTTCATGAAAACGTACGAAGACATCCGTGCGGTGGATGGAAGCGTAGACATGATGACCATGCTTAACCGCGTCCGTCTTGCCAATGCCGTGGGGAAAAAAGCGGAAGAAGAAAGGGCATGGGATGAAATCATCGCCTTGCCGAAAATTAGCGGGGCAGTTCTCTTAAAGCCCATCAATGAAAAACTAGCTTTATTAGCCGCCCATGGGGATGCGGCCAAGTTAAAAGCCTTTCTGGCGAGCATGGAAGACAGGACACTGGCGCCCGTGCAGCGGGCCACCTTGACCATTTTGGCGACCGCATTGGCCGTTCCTGACGGTGATTTTTCTAAATTTAAAGCACCTGATTTGGAAGCTCTTGGTATGGAAGATCAGGCTCAGGCTTATTTTGAGGCGGGCAAGGTTATGATGTACTTGCGGGATTTTTCAGCTGCACGGTTTCTCGCGCAAAAGGGAGAATCCCTCTTCGCCAAAGAGCCTGAGCGACTTTATGAGGTTCCTTTTGTTGAGAAAGCCCCACGAGGTGTTTCCGGCTGGCTGAGTTCGCCCCTTCTCCATAGAACAGCCCGGCGTGAGGCCAATTTCGAAGAATACAATAAGGAGGCGGCGGCACTCTTGATTAATGACGTGAATACGGCACGCAATGTCGTCACAGATTCTGCTGTTAAAGAATCTCCCCTTGCCTTTTATATGGCTGCCGATGCTCAGGGCTGGCACGTCTTTATCGAGTATAAGGATGAGGAGGCGGAGAAAATTTTGGCAGGCCTTTTGTCAGGCGGTAAACTGGAAATGTATATGGTTCCCGGCATGAGCAATCCGTATTATCAATTTCTGCTCGAAGTGCCTTCTGGGGAAATCACATTCATGGATTGGTCCTCCTCTAATCGGCATTATCGCTCGGCCAATGATTACGTGATTTCCGAAGTGGCACCCATTCCCGGTGGCTTTGGCATTTCCCTGATTTTCCCGTGGGAGCTCATTTACGACAAGTTGCCGCAAGCTGATGAAGCCTGGCCGTTTGGTCTCATCGGGTTTACCCGCCAGGGTGCCTTCACCTGGGGAAGGGGACAGGTTCATGAATTAAGCCGTTTTGGAAAAGTCCAATTCCCTGCCATCGAAAAAAATCTTCCAGCAATCCACCGTTGGATCACGCTACGTGCTTGGGGAAAATTTCAGAAATCCGCTAAAAATGTCAAAATTGTTTGGAATGACCCAGAAAAGGGCGATCCGAAGTTTTTTGAAACAGTTGTACAGCCGGAGATGAACAGACTGAGTGAATTAGGGAAAGAGGTCAGCCCCGAGATGTCCTCCGCTGTTTCAGGCAAGCTGTTTCAAGAGACAGTACCGGCCTGGATGGAGTTTGATTATTGGGTAGCCGATCAACGGGCGCGTTACCTGGCGAAACAACTGATGACACCCTTAACTCCGGCATCTGGTTCGTCAAAATCTTCAAAATAATCGGGCAAGGAGGTTCCCTTTTGTCATCATAAAATGAAAACAAAGAGACCTTCGTTTATATTCATCTGTGAGGGCCACATCCAAGGAATTTATCAGGAGCCGACTCGATGAAGGAACCGACTCTACCATCCACGAGCGACACTAAGGAAAAGGGAACTCTTTATTACTGCGGCACCTTAGTTTACACAAGAGGGGGGCTTTTCGTTCTCTTCTCATGGATGCTCTTGGGAGACTTTTGCTTCACCCGTTGAACGGAGACGTTAGACTGACGCTTGGCTATTCGCCCCTGCTTAATGATCAAATTGATTTGCTCACCTACGCAAACATGCCCGCGTGAATGAATTTTGGAGCGGTCGTTTTTCCGTGGCAGGTGATTGTTTCAAGTTCGCTGCGCTCTTCTTCGGTAAGGGTGACTTTGTATCGTGGTGCTATGCCATCAACTTGCCCTCAAAAAACAGGCAAGTCAATATGCGAAATATTACATGTTACAGGATACTAGACGAATATCGTTTGCATCTCTTCTTCCGACAATATTCTCCCGCGCTCGCACCATAGGCGCAGTACATCGGCATCAATATCATAACCGGTCGGCCACGTTAAAATCCCGTGGTCAAGGAATGCTTGGGCAAAAGCCTCTTCATTCAATAGCGATTCGGTCACCGGGCCGGGACGCGTCTCGAAGTAGCCGGTAAAATCTATCTCTGCGCCCAGCCCATCCGCATAGCGAATAAAAATACGGCAATCTCCGGTGTAGCGAATAAAGAGTGGTTTCATGGCAGTGGGGCGATAGGCTTGAGTGGTTGTCTTTGGGTGCGCCGTTGCCAATTTTCCTCTAGCTCCGAGCGATGTATTTCCAGCCATTCTCTCACCAGCCGCGTCGCACGCGGGGAGAGAGTTCCGGCAATAATCTCGCCCGAGGCAATGGCAAAATGCGCTTCCTTACCCGCATACTCTGCATGAAAGTGCGGTGGCGCAATGGTCATCATAAACCATTGTAATGCGAATCCCGAAAAAACGGGCTAATTCAGGCATGGCACTATTATTGATCATCAGCCATTCTTTCGTCAAAGAAAACCTACGAATAAAGGCCATTGCCCAGAAAAGCCGAAAACATGCCGGCTACCCCAAGGCGGAAGGCGTCTGCCCTGAATGTCACTAAGTTAAGGCGATTTTTTAGATGTGGCATCGGCATCCTGCCGATGTTTTCAAGGGAATCATCGGCTGGAATCCGATGCCACGACGCTTATCTTAGTGCCATTTAAGTCGTGCCGTATTCCCGGGCTGTATATTAGCGAAGTCGTGGATGTCGCCGGTTGGCTCGGTGGCTACAATTTCCAATGGGCCTGAGCCAGCGGCCACGCCACAGGGGACGCGGTTTAATCCCGCAGAAAAAATTATGCGGAAATACACAAGGCACTTTTGTCGCGAGACGTTGATAGCCTGTCGCTGTAGCTCCGTGCGACCATCCCGCAAAACTTATCGGCAATCACATCGGCAATTCTTTATGATCGCCCGGAGGAGATGAAACCGATGAGAAGTGCCTATCATCCGGACTCTCGTTAAACGCGGATACCTGCAATCTCCATCGGAACGCAGAAAACTTGCCGTGGGATTCCCTGGAGAAATCTGCGCGTTCGCTTTCCCCGAGCTTTTTCCTACGGGGATACTTTGAATGTCGTGAGGTAGAAGGTTTACCATGAGGCACTGACATTCTCAGACTTCCTTCGTTGCAATCGTCGGGTAATCTTTTCTCTTGCCTCATTTTAAAATGCAGGCTTTATTAAACACGTGTTTAATAGAAATAGTATTACCACGCAAAAGGACATAGCCGAGGCTTGTTTGGTCTCGCGGGCGACAGTGGGTGCAATTCTGGCGGGTGGGAAGGCGGCGACACGGTATAACGAGGAGACACGCAGGAGGGTGCTCGCAGCGGCAAAAGAGCTGCGCTATCGTCCGCATCGAGCAGCACAATTAATGCGGAGATCGCAGAGCAATCTTATAGGAATCATACATTTTGGAGCAGGGTTAGAAGCGGCTGATAAGGCCAACATGCTACTTGCGCAGGAGCTAAATGCAGCAGGGTTTGACTATGTAGCGATGGATATGAATTGGCAAGGTGGCGGTGTCGAGCGTGCTATTGAAGAATTAGTACAGGCCCGCGTGGAAGGAGTATTGATTTCCCATATTCAAGAAGTTCTTGAAGACAGGCATATTGAAATATTACTTCACGCGGGCATTCCGGTGGTATCCATCAATGGAGAGCGCCGCAAAAATGTTTCCCTTATCTGCGATAACATTACCAAGGCTTTTTCCCAATTAACATCTCATTTGCTGGCGCAGGGTCATCGGCATATTCTTCAAATTCTACCGCAGGTTGGGAAAGAGGCATACCGCAGTAGTTTGAGAGCATGGGGAGAACGGAAAAACGGATTCGTCACAGCGATTTCCACTTTAGGTCGTTGGAAGGAGGCTGCGGAGGTGAGTTTTTCCATGAATTTATTTGAGGGAGAAGAAATTTTGGGTGTCACAATGTACCAAAACCCTCGTGCTTATGAAATGCTGAAGCGCCCGGTTTATCATTTTTGCAAGCGCCTTTGTGCTTCCGGCTTTCGACCTGATGCGCTGGTTTGCTCAAATGATGCTTATGCCATTGAGGCTATCATGGCTGCACTGGAAATGGGGTTAAGTATTCCGGAAGATTTAGCGGTGACAGGCTACGACAACGATCGCATCGGTGAATTTCCAATCTTAGGTATTACTACGGCGGAGCAAGACTTGAAAGGCATCTGCGCGGCAGGAGTGCAAACACTTATCAAACACCGAGAAAATCCAAGCTTGCCAGCGACAACCCAAACTTTTGACTCCGAACTCATCCTACGCACCTCGTGCGGACGTACCACCCCTTTACTAGCGTGAAAATTATGAACCCTTCATTCAGCCTTAGCTTATGGTGCCTTGTTACCTTGATCAGCACGGCAGTCATCCACGCAGAGCCTCCGGCTTCCAGCGATACGATCGTCATGGCATTTACCATCCCGCCTTTTGCGGAAGAGGGAACTGTGGCCGGGATTGAGGACTGGGAGATGATTTCGTCGGGCTTAGGAAAGCCAGAGTTAGCTCTGGTGCGGAGTTTTAAAGATTCTCAGACGGGCCTGCTTTTAAAAACCTACGGCATTCAAAGACTACTACCGAATCGCCAAGAAGGTCGAGTCACCATGACCACGGTGGTGCAGTTTGGTATGGTGTCGGACAAGGGGACGCCATCCAACTTTACGTTCATGCCGATTGTGGGTGTCGGAGTGGGTGCGGCTCCATTTGGATTTGACAATTCGGACGCCTCCAATCCGGAATCAGGAGGTTTTTTTTATACAGAAAAAATACTTGATGAAAATGATCAGGTGATCCAAAAACACGTCCATTTGTTACCACGGGAGGCGGCCTACGAGGGAGCAAAATACACACTTGTTTTGGATATGGATTTGGATGAACGAACTTACGTCCTTACTATCACAGGTAAAGATGCAAGTGGCCAACCGATTAAGGTTCAGTCTGAAAAAATTTCTATGGAAGCACCAGGTCGCAGCAGTGCAGGAAATCAATTTTTGACCGGAATCCGCCTGGCTTCGAGCATGCCCGCCAATACCGAGTTTTTTGTCGAATCCATCACTTTTGCCCCAACCGCTCCTTAAAATGCGAATGCTCTTCCCCATTATAAAATCCAAATCTAAGAAAGGTGCTTTCACGTTAATAGAGCTACTCGTGGTTTGTGTTGTTATTCTCATTCTGGCAGCCCTGATTTTTCCGGCCATAAAAGCCTTTCAAGAGCGGGCCGAAGGAGCGATCTGCGCAAATAACATGCGTCAACTGGGCACCGCCCTTTTCGCTTGGCGCCTCGATCACAGCGGATGGTTCCCGCCAGGTTATCCTGTCGCACCCACGAAAATCACGGGAGCCAACGTGCAACCCGGTGCTGAATTGCAACCCGGAATAAGTGAAATTCGATTTAGCCCGCATAAATCACCAAGGAGTACATTTTCGGAAAATATGGAAATCTCGGCGCGAATTATCAAGACGGTGCGCACAC
>JAJTYZ010000012.1 GCA_021463515.1 Chthoniobacterales bacterium
AATGTGTTTTATCAGAACGTTCGCGACAGCAATGGAAAGTGGGTAACGGTACCGCAAGTGTACACAAGCTTTATCCCTGTCTTTCGCCCGGGCCGTACCTTCGTTAATGATGTTCAATGGGTGGATGTGTCCGCGGATATGGTTATTCATAAGAGCAAGCGAACGTGGTCGCCACCACTTTCTGATTCGACATATGCAACACGATACTTACCTTCGCAAACGACGGCAGACCGTTAAGCTTGGACTCATTAAAACCACGCGTACGCTGTTTCCCGAGTACTACCTTAAAGCCGCCTACTCCATTCAAGAGGGGGTATTTTGCAATCTTTCCGGGTCACTGCTTTCCGAGCGCGAAGTTGGTCAGGTTCGAACGGAACTGGAAAAATGGGTGGCGGCGGATCTCCCCATTCAACTCCTCGGGCATGAGGGCGGCTACTACCGTTACGACGTGGATGGACTTCACTTAAACGCGCTTTATCCCTCGGAAGACCGTTCCTCCATGATTGATCCCGTGAAGGTGATTCCCTACTCCGATGGATTCATCGTGGATTTCGGCGATGTGGAGCGCAATGGCAACCTGCCTCTCGTCACGCCGGAAAAATTGTCAGCATGTTATGAAAAAACGCAACGTTGGTTGCGTAATATCAACATCGAACTGGTATCCGATGTGAATGCCATTGTGGATGCAGGGCGCAGCCTTGAGGTTATGGGCATTGCCGAGGCGTTGCAGGAAAAGGAAATTGCTGACATCGCCGACATGATTTTGCTGCAACGACGGGCATTGCGCGTGTTGCTGATTTCCGGGCCGTCCTCCTCAGGAAAAACCAGCTTTGCCCAGCGCCTGTCGACGCAGCTAAAAGTCAACGGATTGCGCCCCGTGCCACTTTCCCTTGATGATTATTTTGTCAATCGCGATCAGACGCCACGTGATGAGGGCGGCAATCCGGATTACGAAAGCCTTGAAGCTTTAGATTTGCCACTGCTTCATCAACACGTCACGGCACTGATCAAAGGGGACGAGGCAGAAATCCCGCAGTTTGATTTTGTACATGGGCATCGAGCACCCGAGACGCGCTCTTTGCAGCTTAGCCCACATGAGATTCTCGTCATCGAAGGCATTCACGCTCTCAATCCCGGGCTTCTCCCTCACATCAATCGCAGTGCTTGTTGGAAGATTTATATCAACGCTCTTTTTCAATTGAACATAGACCTTATGAATCGCATTCCTACCTCCGAAGTGCGGCTCATTCGTCGGCTTTTACGAGGGGATCAATTTCGGGGGACACCTCCCGAGAAGACCATTGATCAATGGAGCAGCGTACGTCGCGGAGAATATCGGAATGTTTTCAAATACCAGGAGGAAGCAGACGCGATGTTTAATTCGAGTCTCCTTTACGAAATGAATGCTTTGCGTCCGCTCGCGGAGGATTCCCTGCGAAAAATTCCCGATGCCAGCGAACACGCCGAGACGCGCGATCGTCTGCTAAATTTGCTGAGCTTTTTCCGCCCGGTGAACACCGATAAAGTTCCGTGCAATTCCATCCTGCGCGAGTTTATTGGCGGGAGCATTTACTTTGGGGATGATAACGGAGCGGGCGGGCTCAAGTTGCCGCATTAGAGCGGGGCATACACCTGCCAACGGGAAGCGTCCATGGAGAGCCTAGGAGATCAAGGAATTCCAGGTGGCACAGGCGTCTCGCCTGTGATCGTAAAATCACCACTCACCAAAAGTTCTTTGTTCGTGTACTACAGCCACTTCGATTGTAGTAACTCGCGCACGAAGTTTCCCGCGGGGGCGCGGGAAACGGCACCCGAGGCGGGCGCGGTACCCAAAGGCAATTTCCAGAGTGCATGACACGCCCTAGGCGTTTGTTCCATTCGGAAAAGCCTGCAGCTCGGCAATGCGAACGGCTTGGCCGGTCGCAAACGAACGGTTGGCGGCGATGCCGGTGAGGATGGACATCGCGCCATCGTAAGCTCCAGCAGCACGACCTAATGGATCAGCAGGTGGGTTCACCGCAAAAAGGTTTTCTAGCAAAGGCAAATCGCCTCCGCCATGCCCGCCTTTGCCTTCCGGAATCGTGATATGGCGTGGCTTTTCCCAGTGCGGGAAAACAGTCAGGCGCTGACTTTGCGTGATACCATCACCAATGTGACTGTTGCCGGCACTGATGTAAGATGTTTCCAATTGCTCGAGCTCGATGCGCCCTTTGGTTCCATTAAAGGCAATCCGCAGTCCTTCCCAAGGCGAGTAGGCCGTGAGGGTGTATGACATTTGCGTACCGTTTTTGTATCCAACAAGAACGTTCATCGTATCTTCTATGCTAATGCCGTCTCCAAAGACATTTTGATCACGGATATAGCCATCGGCTTTTTCAGCATCGAAATAAAGTCCCTGCAAATTTTCATCGCTATGCAGATTGAGCGCAAAGGGGTCACCTTGAGCTGCGGGATTGTCGGTGCTACGCGGGTAGGGATGATAATTGCCTAAGCGTTCGCCATTGGCTCGCCCATAAAAAGCGAGAGAACCCAAGCCAAAGACCACCTCCGGTTCGCTGCCGAGCCACCAATTCACTAAGTCAAAATGATGCGTTGCCTTATGCACCATCAACCCTCCCGAATTTCGCTTGTCGCGATGCCAGCGGCGGAAGTAATCCGCGCCATGTCGCGTGTCGAGAAGCCACTCGAAATGAACCGAAGTGACCTCACCAATCTCGCCTTCCATGAGAAGTTTTTTTACCAAACTGCGGGCAGGGGCATAACGATAATTAAAAGCAACTTTCAAATCACGTCCCGTACGTTTGACGGTCTCAAGAATGGAACGACATTTCTTTTCATCGGTTGTCATGGGCTTTTCGGTGATCACGTCGCAGTCGGCTTCCATAGCGCGAATGATGTAGTCATGGTGCGTTCGATCCATGGTTGTCACGATAACCGTGTGCGGTTTTTCCTTTCGCAGCATCACGTCAAAATCTGCCGCTGCGTACATGCGAATGGGTCCAGCGTTACATTCCTCTTTGTAGCGATGATTGTTGTATTCCATTCGCTGAGGATTGAGGTCGCAAATGGCCACAAGGGCACAGGTACTTTTGTAGCGATTGAGGAGAGCATCGGCGAACATGAACGAACGTCCTCCCGTCCCCACAATCACATAACGTTTCCTTTTTGTACTCTTGCTTGGTGCTTTCATAATGGAACAATCGTGGCCTGTTCCCTCATTTTTAGGGAATGATGATTTCTGCCAATTTGTTGACATTTTCAATCATCACGCGACAACCAAGGAATGTTGTATTACGTAGGAACGGGAGAGCGGGATTACTATCGCCACCCTGTGCCGTGTCGTCAACGGGCACCCTGGGAATTTCAAGCGGTGCTTTCGGGAAAGATCGCCATGACAGAGCCTTCAGGGGCAGGTCCTTTGCGGGCGAGGCATCTTTGGCTTTCCGCACCGGAGCACGCGCATGGATGGACGGGCGAAGCGGCGCATCCGGCGCAAGTGCTTGTCTTTCATTTTTTGAATATCCCAGAACCTTTAGCCCGACGCCTTCCGGCGCGTGGTGGGGTTGATTTAGTGTTATCAAAAAAGCAGGTGATGCGGCTGGAAGAGTTTTCTCGATTTCCATGGCGCCAGATGCATCCTGCAATTTTGCTGCGTAGTGAGCATGTGTTGTTGGAGTTAAGTCTCATAGTTCTCGAGGCCTTGGAAGTTGCAAAGCCACGCTCAACGCATGTAGAAAACATCCCTGCCATGCGTGTACGTCAGGCTTTGGATTGGTTTGAGGCGCGAATGGAAACCAACCCTAGTCTCGAGGAAGTAGCTCAGGCAGTGGGATGTTCTGCTTCGCAATTGCGCAAACATTTTTATCTCATCATGCAGCGTGCTCCGAAAGCGGCCTTTGATCAGCTGCGCTTTCAACGCGCCCTCCATCTTTTAGCCGATCCCGGGGCTAAGTTAGCTTGGATTGGTGAGACCTGCGGCTTCGGAGACCCGAGTACTTTTTCACGTGCCTTCAAAGCCAAATTAGGGGTGAGCCCCGCGCAATGGCGCGGGCCGCGGGTGTAGCATTGACGGTTACTTGCCAGTTTCTTCGAAAAGAAAACCCACGATTCCCAGCGGGGGCAACTCGACTTGAAGGGAATGTTCCCGCCCTTGCCAGGCGACGGGTTCCGAGGGAATGCCGCCATAATTGCCGATGTTGCTGCCGCCATAGACTTCGGCATCGGTGTTGAGAATTTCGCGATAGTAACCTTGACGTGGAACACCGATGCGATAGCCGTTGCGGACGACAGGGGTGGCATTCATGACGAAGATGATCGTTTGACCCGCCGCCGATTTACGAAGGAATGCCACCACGCTGTTGTCGGTATCGTGAAAATCAATCCACTCAAATCCCTCATGCGTGTCATCCCATTCGTAAAATGCCGGATAGGTTTTGTAGAGGTGGTTGAGATGTTGAACGAGGCGACGAAGTCCGGCATGGAGTGGGAGCTGCGTGAGATGCCAATCCAAACTTTGGTTGTGTTGCCACTCATCCCATTGCCCAAACTCCCCCCCTTGAAAGAGCAGCTTTTTTCCAGGATGCGCCCACATGAGGCCGTAAAACATCCGCAGGTTGGCAAACTTTTGCCATGTGTCACCGGGCATTTTTCTCAGCAGTGCCCCTTTGCCATGCACAACTTCGTCGTGACTTAACACGAGAATAAAATGCTCATGAAATGCGTAGAGCAGCGAAAAGGTGATGTTGCCTTGATGATGGCTGCGATAAATCGGATCGAGGCTCATGTAGCCAAGAAAATCGTGCATCCACCCCATGTTCCACTTAAAGCCAAACCCCAAGCCACCGAGGTAGGTCGGACGCGTCACGCCCGGCCACGCGGTGGATTCTTCGGCGATCGTCATGATGCCCGGAAAACGCTCGTAGCTGACTTCGTTGAATCGTTTAAGAAAGGCAATCGCTTCGAGATTTTCGCGCCCACCATAACAATTCGGAATCCATTGCCCCGACTCGCGGGAGTAATCGAGGTAAAGCATGGACGCCACCGCATCCACGCGGAGGCCATCAATGTGGTAGCGGTCAAACCAAAACAGCGCATTCGCAATAAGAAAATTGCGCACTTCATTGCGTCCGTAATTAAAAATATACGTTCTCCAATCGCGATGTTCGCCCTGGCGGGGGTCGGCATGTTCGTAAAGATGCGTTCCATCAAAAAGCCCCAACCCATGCGCATCTTTCGGGAAATGTGCCGGCACCCAATCGAGAATCACGCCGATTCCGGCTTGGTGACAGCGGTCTATAAAATGGCGAAACTCATCGGGATTTCCAAAGCGACTTGTCGGCGCAAAATATCCAGCGACTTGGTAACCCCAGGAACCATCGAAGGGAAATTCCGCCACGGGCATCAATTCCAAATGCGTAAAACCCATTTCCAAACAATAGGGAATGAGCCGCTCCGAAAGTTCGAGATAGCTTAACGGACGGTTGTCTTCCTCAAGCGCGCGCTGCCAAGAACCAAGGTGAACTTCGTAAATACTCACCGGTTGTTTATGCCACGCTTGCGAAGCACGTTGCTTCATCCATGCCGCATCGGACCATTGAAAACGATCGAGATCATAAACGATGGAGGCTGTTTCCTTTCCGTGCTGACTGAAAAATGCAAAGGGGTCGCTCTTTAAAAATAGACAGTCATTGCCCCCTTTAATTTCGAATTTGTAATGCGTACCCTCCGCAACACCCGGAATAAAAATTTCCCAAATGCCGCTACCAAGCAACTTGCGCATCGCGTGAATGCGCCCATCCCAATTATTGAAGTCCCCCACCACGCTGACGCGTTTTGCATTGGGTGCCCACACGCAAAATGCCGTTCCCGGTACGCCATCAACGCGGGTTAAATGAGCACCAAATTTATTGTAAATATCCCAGTGGTTTCCCTCGGCATAGAGATGAACATCCGTCTCGCCCAGCACGCGCCCAAAAGAATACGGGTCACGTTCTTCCCACGTGTTGCCTTGATGATTCGTAAACCGAAGCACGTAGGAAAATTCCTGTAATCCCGCAGGTAAAATCGCCTCAAAAATGCCGTCCGCATGAATCTTTATTGCGTCAAAAATTTGCGTGGGTGCTTCGAGATTGAGGACTTTGACAGATGCCGCGTCCGGACGAAAAACGCGTACAACCAGCTGGTCGCCCAGGCGGCGCATACCGAGACTATGGAACGGATCATCATGGCGTGCGTCGAGGAATGCCGCTACTTCTTCGGGCGGGATGGTGGTTTTCATGTCAGACGTCCCATTAAGTCAGAGCGTCGTTGAAACGGAAAAACTTGGCTCAACATGCCCTCGTGTTTAAGCTACCTCGTCCAAGAAACCAAGACCATGCCAAAGCCAGTGAAAAAAGCTGTTGCAAAGAAGCCCAAGGTTGCCGCTAAAAAACCGCGGTCTGCTCCTACAACAAAATCTTCATCTTCTATCCGTAAACCCTCGGCTCCCGCCATTCCCAATAGCCCACCGCGCTCTATCCCCGCAACTTATCGTCCGGTCGTTACGCAGGAACAAATTGCCGTCGAGGCTTATTATATTGCGGAGCGTCGTCGCAAATTTCATTTACCCGGCGACCATAAGTCCGACTGGCTGGAAGCGGAACGCCGACTTAAAGGCTAACGCCTTTTTTGCTCCGCCCGTGATGCGGCGGACGCTTTTGGTGATGACTTCCGCATATGTTCCGGTAAACTCTGCTTCCCCACCGGCTTGGTTGCGACGCTCCGCTCCGACGGCGGAACACGTGGAGGCATTTTTGCAATGTGGTGCCATCCTAGCTTGGTCTGATGATCGTTGGATCATGGCATGGGGAGAGGCGGAGAAGTTTCCCCATCCGCATTCCGACCAGCCTTCGCTTTTTACGCCGGATTTTTTACTCACGGATCCCAAACCGTGGCGCGTCTATCCTCATGTAGCCGCCGTTTCGCCGGATGGCTTAGCGCAGTATTTGACGAGAGAGAATGAAGAGCCGGCACGTCGTGATTGGCACGGTTTCGACGAAGCGGAATTTGCGGTGTCTTTTGGTAAAGCTCAGGAAGCCTTTCGTGATGGAAAGTTGCGTAAGGTTGTTCCGGTAGTTTTTGAAACAAGTGATCTTCCCTTAGCGACGAACGATCGGTGTCGTGCGCTGCGGGCCATGGCCAATTTACCGGCAGGATTGATGCCTTATGGATTTTGGGATGAAACGGGCGGCGTCTTGGGGGCATCCCCGGAATTACTTTTCGAAAATGATGGCGTTGAAATTCACACCTCGGCGATTGCAGGTACGGCACGCGGTGATACGGCACCGGATGATATGTTGGACGACCCCAAAGAATGTACGGAGCATCGCGTGGTGCTGGAGGATTTGACGACTCAACTTTCGCCGCTCGGCCTTGTGACGCGCAGTGCCACTCATCTTTGGCGCGTCGGAATTCTTTCGCATTTGCGCACTGATTTACGACTGACGTCGCAGGGTACCGTGACGTTTGAGGAGTTGGTGACGCGGCTTCATCCAACGCCTGCGGTGGGAATCTTTCCGCGTGAAAATTGGAGACAATGGACGAAAGCATTGGACCTTGGAGAACGCGGCTATTTCGCAGCTCCTTTTGGGCTGGTGCTGCCAAGCGGTGAGGCGCGTTGTGTTGTGGCCATTCGTCAGGTGCAGTGGGATGAACGCACGATGCGCTGTGGTGCGGGTTGTGGTTTGGTGACGGCAAGCCAATTGAAAAATGAGCTGGCCGAATTACGGCTGAAACTTTTGGCCACACGTGGCAATCTCGGGCTTTGAGTGCGACATCCACGGATCGAATGTTGGCCGCTGAAATTCTTGAGGCGGTATGGGCGGCGGGAGTCCGCACGATTTG
>JAJTYZ010000120.1 GCA_021463515.1 Chthoniobacterales bacterium
CCCCGCATTAGGCCGCTGGGCCTCGCGTGATCCGATTGGCGAGGCAGGGGGCCTCCATTTGAGTGCGTTTGTTGGGAATGATCCGGTGAACCTGATTGATCCGTTTGGCCTCGATTCATTCGAGTTCATATACAATGGGATGCGATACCGTGCCTATCGTTATACCGGAGAAATGTCATCTCTCGCAGGTAAGACATTCGGCGAAGGCCGGTTTCGCGGAGAATGTGCGGCTGGAGCACAGGAATTAAGCGGTGCACCGGATACACGAACTTGGCTGCCAAACACGCCAACGTTGGCGGAACTTCTTGCTGCTGGCATTGAAATTCCGTCTGGAACCCTATTTGCTTCAATGGGAGGAAAGGGAGGAAGGTATGCGGGTGGAGCTGGAAACAGCGGTAATTATGACCATACCATTATGCTTGAATCAGGCGGTTGGAAAATCAGTAATCCAAATTTCCTAGAACGTTTATTCGGTCAAAAAGCGATTGCATCAATACAAGTAACCTATGGTCAGCAGTTTAATTCCTATAATGCAGATGGGAGCAAAACGTCTGTTCCATTTTTCATCTCCACAGATGGGCCATCTAGCCTCCGCGGCGGAAGCAGAAGTGTTCCTTATAAGCTGGTATCTGACGTAATACGACCATGAAAAGTTACAAAAAAACACTTTCGATGAAACACATGCGATCACTGGCTGTGCTAGCTGCAATTCTTGCAATCAGCAGCGGGTGTGCGCATTTCAACAAAGGCGGGCTTCAATACACTTACCGTCAAGGCGATGCATTCTCCGTGCAGGTTGGGGTGGAGAAATGGTACGCCTTCGTGAAGGGGGGGTGGCTTGGGGTAGTCTATCAGCCCGAGAAATCTGACATTCAAATTGGGGTAGACCGCGGAGTTAACAAAACGCTTCCTCCGGAAGCCTCAGATAGCGAGATTTTGAAGCGGCAAGTTAGTTTGCTGAGACGCTATGACGACTCCACGGTATCCGCTCACTTTCAGGCGAATATTGTGACTCCTCATGGAACTTTCTCGTGCTATCGGCTTCAATCTTCTGATCCGAATTGGAATCTAAGATCATTAGTGATGTATCGGGATTCAGCAGGCGAAGTAGTTAGTGTCGGATTTTACTCGAAGATCGCGTTAGTTCCACCCGAAACCGTCCAGAGCTATTTGAGTGCGATGCTTGATGCCAAACTTATACCGCCAAGAGAAGAACCGCACCGAGGCGTGAGGCAACCATAGCAACTGAAGTGTCAATAGGGCCGAATTTTTCAATCCGTCCGGAGGTTGATTTCGCTGTGCTCCACCCTTGCGGGCTGTGGCAAGCCGCTTCGTCTCAGATGCGAGGCATTTGTCTTGGAAATGCAGCGGTCATGTTCTTGCTGACTTGCTTCCTGTTCAACGGCCGTGTCTCCACCTACACCCCGAACGCTGTCAACGCCTACGAAAGCCGCACGGTTCCCGGCAATTTGGATGTTCTCGGCGAAGCCGCCAGTGACTCAACCGTCACCGTGAATGGCGGCACTGCCGAACGCCTTGGCAACTACTTCCGCGCTGAACTTGCTGCGGACAACACGCTCACGGCCATTCAGCAAACCGTCACCACGGTTGCCACGCGCGATGAGGAAACCGCCACCGTCACAAGCCAGCGGTTCCTGCCGAAAACGCCGGAAACCTTCACCCATGATGATGACGGCAATCTGACCTCGGATGGACGGTGGGACTGCGTGTGGGACGCCGAGAACCGCCTCGTCCAGCAAACCGCCACCGCAAGTTCCGTCGCAGCCGGGGCTAAGAACTTAAAGCTGACTTGTGCCTACGACTACGCAGGCAGGCGCATCAACAAGACCGTCTCCGAATGGGACGGCAGCGGGTGGATGCAAATTTACAGCCTGAACTTCCTCTACGACGGTTGGAATCTCGTCGCCGAAGTCGCCGCGAATGGTGGCCCGACGCTCCGTTCCTATGCATGGGGAGCCGACTTGTCAGGAGGCGACAACGCCGGAGGCATCGGCGGTCTGACCTTCATCCGCTACCCCATCGAAGGAAAAACTCTCGCTGTGGCGTCCGATGGTCAGGGCAACACGTCCGCCCTCTACGACATGGAGGACGCCGGGGTCAAGGCCACCTACGAATACGGCCCCTTCGGGGAACCTCTCCGCGTCAGCGGGCCATTCGCCGAAGTCAACTCTTTTCGATTTTCCACCAAATACGAAAACCCGGAAACGGGTTGGCTGGAATACACATTCCGCGACTACATCCCCGCATTAGGTCGCTGGGCTTCGCAGGACCCGATTGGGGAAGCAGGTGGGATCAACTTGTATGGGTTTGTCTCCAATGATCCGATTAACGCCGTCGATCCGTGGGGGTTGTTTGAAAGTCATCCTTGGTTGAGAGCTGTCGTGCCCGGACAAATTTTGTGGGACAATGCTTTGACGTCTTTCGAGAATGGAAATGTTGGAACAGGAGTTGGATTCTTGGGGACAATGTTGGCTGAACAGACTCTCGCTGTCGCAATGTTTGGCCAAGGCACGACCCTGATGCAGGGCAGTCGAACAACTACGACTTACTGTACTGTTACGCGTTGGCAAAATCCAGCTTCTGAAGCCCTCGAAACAGGAAACTGGGTGATTAAGGGCGATAAGAGCTTCTGGAATTGGGCGATGTCTGGAAAAATGAATCCGCTTCGCCCCCAATACCACGTTCCATTCAATCAGGGTCGAACATTCCAAGTGTCTGAATTCACTCTTCGAACCCCAAGAGGGCTAGAAGGCTTGAAAGCAGCACCTCCTTGGAATCAACGGCTATACTATCCTTAATGTCATGATAACTGTAGTTTTAGGAATCTTGCTCGGAGCCATTGGGCTGTTTCTTGACGGATGCAGCATCGTTTGGGCTTATCAAACCGCTAGAACCGGAATTGAAAAGTCGGGCTTGGCAGTAGTCCCCTTCCTTCTTTATTTGGTAGGAATTCTGCTCATCTTCTGGGGTGATCTTGCTATAATCATTGTGGCTACAATAATTGCGGGTGTTCTTCATCTATCTTGTTGGCAATTAATTCCCTCTGTTTTTGATAGATCTATTAGGAAAAAGTAACCTCAATGGTAAACTCCGAGATCCAACCAACAGCATCTACTGCGCCAGCCTATTTCAGAGAGCCATTCTCCGGACAGAAATTCTGCTATCAGTTCGATGACATTGGAAAATGGCTGACCGCCAGCTTAAGCAGAGGTATTGGCATTCTTCTTTGGCTTGCATTGATGCTTCTCGGGCTGCTAGGTGCCTACGAATACGCTCCCTTCGGTGAACTTCTCCGCGCCAGCGGGCCATTCGCCGAAGTCAACTCTTTTCGATTTTTCACCAAATACGAAACCCCGGAAACGGGCTGGCTGGAATATACATTTCGCCTCTACAACCCCGCAACAGGCCGATGGGCTTCGCAGGACCCCATCGGGGAAGAAGGCGGGATCAACTTGTATGGGTTTGTCGGCAATAATCCGGTTAACCTCGTTGATCCATTAGGTTTAGTCGAATGGTGGAATGCATGGATTCCCGGCCAGTATTCGTGGGAGATGGCAATAACTTCATTTCGAGCCGGAGACCCTGTGATGGGAGTCTCTCACATGTCTGCTTATGTAGGGGAGGTTGCTTTCACTCTTGCGACATTCGGTGCTGGATCGGGGGCTTATCAGGCAACTCGAGGAACTGCTGTATGTTCACCAAGCGTCGTGGACAAGACACCGAGGCTATTTCATTATACGGATTCTGCCGGGCGGCAGGAATTCGAGCGACTCAGCGGATTTTGATCCCTGGGGAAGCCGCTGGTGGTAAGGTTTGGGCAACAACGATTACTCCCGAACAAATGTTTGGGCGGATGGGGGTGTTTCATCGGCTCAGAATTGGTGGAGGAGTAAATTTTGAGTTCGGTGGGCCGCTGGGAATCCGCTTCGCAGGAACTACACGGGCCACGAGGTATTTTGAGGTGGCCGATCCGGGAGGATTTTCTCGGGCTTGGTTTCCTGAGCCCTACAAAGGAGCAATGGGTCAATTCGTTAAGGAAGGAGCTGCTGCTATCAAATGAATTTTTTAATGTGGGCAGTAATCGGTATAGCTGTGTCGATCGTGACCATTTATATTTACATATTTATTTCCCCTGCATATAAGAGGGGTGAACGATTCAGCCTTCCGATCTTGCCCTTCTTTGGATTGATTGTTTTACACCTATTTGTTGCTTTCCCGATTGTTCGATTCGTAGCGTTTGGAATTGATGCAGCAATGCTACTTTGGGCGATAATAGCGAGAATGGCACACCATAATGGAAAAAAGAACACTTAAGTTTGGCTATCAGTTCGATGACATCGGCAATTGGTTGACAGCCAGTCTAAGCGGGGGTGTTGGTATTCTTCTTTTGCTTGCATTGATGCTTCTCCCGCTGGAGTTGAGCGAGGAGATCAGACTTGTCAATACGCCCGCCACTGGCCCGCCCGTCGTGATGCAATGATGCGCAGAATTGCTGGCGATGCGCCATGTTTCGCCACGCACGCAGGCTTGACTTACCGTCTACGCTTCTCACGTAATCCCTCCATGCCCAAAGCTCCACCCATCACCCCCGAGCAATTTTCCCGCATCCTCAAGGACTATCGGGAACGGCATCAACTCACTCAGAATGAGGCTGCGGCGAAGTTGGGTGTTTCGGTGCGCACGTTGCAGAATTGGGAGATTGCTCGGAACATGCCGCGTGGCTTCGGGCTGCGGGCGTTGGTGGGGGCTTTGGAGTGTGGAGAGGCGATAGAGTTTTAATTTGGTGGTGTTTCCTTTTTGCCTCTTCACCGATGTTAGTAAACGTGCGGACGTAGCCAAGGAAAAATTATCCGCTGCTTGCCTATGCAATTCTTTTCACATTTCAAACATATTACCGGGTGGTAATATTTTCTTGTCAAGAATTTCCGGGAACTGTTTTTTGAAATTCATCTCATCCAAATTGATACTGCGATGAAATTGGTTGGTTCACTCACGTTGCAGAATTGGGAGATTGCTCGGGGAACATACCTCGTGGCTCTACGGGCTGCGGATTTGGTGTGGATGAGTGAGATGAACCGTTGTTCTTCATCATCATGTTTTCACGAGGCACCAACACTTCCACGCGAAATTTAGAAAAAAATTACGGCGATGAAGACGAGACCGCAGAGGAAAAAAAAGCCAAAGGTTAAGGCAAACGCGACAAGGAAAAAGGGGAAGAGAAACCCCGCTGTGGCCGCAGCAAGTAGGTATTTCATAACAACACCATGAGCACGATTTTGGAAAATTTGCAATTGAAACTTGGGCGTGGCTACGGGCTACGGGCTACGGGCTTTGATGGAGATTTTAGCTCAGAAACGCCTCTCATGTTTTTAACCTGACGGGCGGCGGAGGGCTAACAGTGTAGCGGGGAGGGGAGAAAAGGGGAGCTTGAAAAAGTGTGCCTGTAAGTCGTTGGACGGCAATTAGTATCAAGAGTTTGTCACCATTTTGTCACCACCCTGAAAATTTCTCGGAAAATCCGCGCCGAAAATTTGGCGTAAGTAAGTGGTAGAGAGGGGGTTGCGGGGGCGGGATTTGAACCCGCGACCTTCAGGTTATGAGTATGTAGAAGTCTCTGCCGCTAATGTCATTAGATGTCAGAAGATGTTGGATTATGTCCGTTTATTCCGCTCTCCCGCTCCGCCCCGTCAAAGCCAAGCGGCATAAAGTGACATAATCTGACATGTAAGTTGTCACCATTTGTCACCACAGAGAGGGCTCGTACGTAAATTGACATCTAGCGGCAGGAATGGACATAAACTGCCATATTCCGCCACAAACCGCCGCCCCCACCACCGCTCAACCTGACCGTCTTTGGAAGGCCCAAAACGTTGCCCACTACCTCGGCTGCAGCGTGCGAGAAACCCGCGATCTGCGCCTTGCCGGTTTGCCTACGATTAAAGTGCGTCATTTGGTTCGCTTCGATCCCGAGGTTGTTAAGGCGTGGTTGAGGGAACAGACGGTCTAATTTCAAACCACG
>JAJTYZ010000121.1 GCA_021463515.1 Chthoniobacterales bacterium
CGAGGAATTAGCCAAATACTTCCATGGCCTTAATTGAAGACCTCGTGGAAATTGCGCTGCGGCATGGTGCGGCAGACCGTGAAAAACTTACCGCGACTTTACGCGAGGCATCTCGAAACCAACTCCCTCTCCTTCATGCTTTGCTTGATGTGGAGGAGATTGATGAAAATGGGTTTTATCATGAGATCGCCATGAAGTTTCGGATTCCTTGGGGTGGGGCCGAAGTTGCGAAAGCCACGTCCGAGTTACGTGCAAAACTGCCCGCTCGCATCGCCCTGCGTTATCAGCTTCTTCCCGTAGCTGCCGAGGATGATGAAATGACACTGCTCACTTCCGCGCCTTTCCATTTGTTGGCGCGACAAGCGGTGGCAGAAGCCGTGCCTCAGCGCGTGCGTTACGCGCTCTACACACGCAAAGGCATTCTTCCCGCACTGCGCCAAGTCTATGGCATCGGCGCGGAGACATTTGAAGAGCTGCTCGAAGGCCGCAGTGTGGAGGATGACATTGACCTCGGGCGTACGGAGGAAGTCAATGTGCTCGATGAGGATGAATCGGAGGAAGCTTCGGTAAAAAAGTTCATCAATCAAATCATCCGCGAAGCTCTCCGCGAACGTGCCACCGACATCCATGTCGAACCTCTCGCCGATGACCTTCGTGTGCGTTACCGCGTGGATGGTATTCTGCAAGAAGTCCCCGTTCCTGCTCAAATGAGGCGATTACAACGCTCGGTGATCAACATTCTCAAGCTTACCTCGGGCCTCGATCTCGGCGAGGATCGGCGCCCGCAGGATGGCCGTATTAGCCTCGAACTTGGTGGGCAGCCCATTGACGTTCGTGTGGCTGCGATTCCCACAATCAATGGTGAAAGCATGAGCTTGCGCCTTCTCGGTAAAGAGGTGTTCAGCCTCGAACGCCTCGGACTTGATGAAGAATACAAAGCGAAGATTCGTGAATTATTGGCATTTCCCAATGGCATTATTCTCGTTACAGGCCCAACCGGCTGCGGAAAATCCACCACGCTTTACACCTTCCTCTCAAGTCTCAACACCAAGGAGCGCCGCATCCTTACCATCGAAGATCCCGTGGAACACAAACTCCCGGGCGTCAATCAAAGTGCCGTTCAACCCGAAATTGGTAATACTTTTGCCAATCTCCTCCGCAGCTTTTTGCGTGGTGATCCCAATGTCATCATGGTGGGCGAAATGCGTGATTATGAGACCGCCGAAATCGCGATCCGTGCGGCACTCACCGGGCACCTCGTTTTTAGCACGCTTCATACGAATGACGCCGTGGGTGGTATCACGCGTTTGCTCGATATGAATGTCGAACCGTTTCTCGTCGCCAGTGCCGTTCGCGCCTTCATTGCGCAACGCCTCGTACGTCGCCTTTGCATAGCATGTAAACGTCCGGCTACCCTCGGAGATTACGCGCCCGCTTATTTGCGAAGCATTGGTTTTCCGGCGGAATACGAAGAGAAAATTTTTCGCGCTGTTGGCTGCGAAGCTTGCCGCAATTCGGGCTATGAAGGACGCCTCGCCATCATGGAAATTTGCATGGTTACACCGACTTTGCAGGAAATGATCACCCAGCGAAAAACTGCTGCGCAATTGCGTCCCGCTGCGGAAGCGGAAGGAATGCGCCCGCTGCGCAAAAATGGCTTCGACAAAGTCGCCGCAGGTATCACGACCATTGAGGAAGTCATGCGTGTGACATCTCTCGATTTGAGTACCCTCGACGAATAAATCACCGTGCCAATCTTCGTTTATCAAGCTCTGCAAACAAGTGGCGGTAAAACTTCCGGCGAGGTAGAGGCCGTGAGCCGTCAAGAGGCTTTTGCCAAACTTCGAAAACAAAATCTCCAGCCCTTTTCACTCACACCAAAAAGCGATGATGGCGCAGCGCGTCCGATAACGGCACGATCTGCCCCCGCAAAAAACGTCATCCTCTCGCGTTCACAAGTACTTCTTTTCACCGAGGAATTGTGCGATCTTCTCGAAGCTGGACTCAAATTAGACCGCGCCCTGCAGGTGATCGAGCAGCGGCAAGATAAGTCCACCCTCCGTGCCGTGGCCGCCAGTGCGCGTCAGTCCTTACGCGAAGGTGCTACATTTTCCGTGGCTCTCAAAACAGCAAGCCCGAGTTTTAGTGACCTTTACTGCAACATGGTTAAAGCCGGAGAGGCCAGCGGAACCGTCTCGAAGATTCTCAAACGTCAGGTGGAATTTCTCACCATGATGGGTGAGCTCCAACGCCGCGTGACGAGTGCACTTATTTACCCATCAGTAATATTTACGGCGGGCATTGCACTCCTCGCCATTTTCATGGCCTTCCTCCTCCCGCAGCTCACTTCCCTTCTCACAAAAACCGGAAAAACCCTCCCGCTTGCCACGCGCATGTTGATTGGCACGAGTGAATTTTTTGCCGCTTACTGGTGGTTTATTCTCATCATTCTCGGTCTGTGCGCTCTCATTTTTCGTCATCTCACAAGCAAAGGCGAAGGACTCAAATGGTGGGATCGAACGAAATTGGAAATCCCATTTATTGGGCCGCTTTTGCGCATGAGATTTTATGCGCAATTCACGCAAACACTTTCCACACTCCTCAACAATGACGTCTCGCTTATGCAGGCCATGCAGCTTATTCGCAATGCCACTCCCAATGTCCATCTGCAAGACCTCCTCGAGCGCCTTGCAGCGCATGTGCAGGACGGTGCTCAACTTTCCCGCGCCATCGCACGTACCGAATTTTTTCCGCCCACATTAGTGGACATCGTGCAAGTCGGAGAAACCACCGGCGATCTCGGAAGTGCGTTAGAACGCAGCGCGAAAAATTATGACAAGCAATTATCCCTCGTTATCGAACGCGCCACCGCGCTCATCCAGCCTCTCGTCATCCTCATCGTCGCCCTTTTTGTCGGCCTCGTCGCCTACTCCATGATCTCCGGCATCCTCCAAACCGTCTCCGGCCTCCCAAGGCGATGACGCCCTCTGACATGCTGCGGGCTGGCTTTTGGAATGTCGCATCATTACAAGGGTGAGCGATGTTTGAGCATAAGACGGAGCGGCTTCTTCCTTTTCCCCTGTTTGTACGCCGTATTGCATTTTCATTGCTCATGGCCGTGGGGCTCATTGTGGTTTCCTTGGGGATCGGGATTGCGGGCTATCACTTCTTGGAGGGTTTGTCGTGGATTGATTCCCTTCTCAATGCAGCCATGATTTTGACGGGCATGGGGCAGGTGTCACCCATTCAGACAACATCTGCCAA
>JAJTYZ010000122.1 GCA_021463515.1 Chthoniobacterales bacterium
CTCGAAGATGCAGGAATTCGTCGCCTTACAGTTCACGGGCGTACGCGATCGCAAGGTTATTCCGGTGAAGCCGACTGGGACGCCATTGCTGCCGTGGCTGAAGCTCTGCAAATTCCCACCATCGGCAATGGCGACATCCATAGTGTCGAGAGTGCACGGCATCGTTGGGAGCAAGCACCTGTTTCGGGACTCATGATTGGGCGAGCCGCCATGACTTCACCTTGGGTGTTTCAGGAAATTCGTGCAGCGTTTCACAGGCATGATGCTCCGCCCGCCCCCACCCTTGCAGACCGTTGGAATCTCCTTGAGGAACATTGCCGTGAGGAAATGAACAACTGGCGTCATCCCCTCAAAGGCATGCACGCCATGCGTTCTCGGCTTATGGCCTATTCGCGTGGGCTCCCCGCCAGCCGTGACCTCCGTCGCCGTTTTGGGCAAGTTGAAACTTTGGAGCAACTTGCCGCCATCCGCTCTTGGCACGAGAGTATAGTTCATGACGACTCTCCTCCATCCTCCATGGTTGCGCCTTAAACTCACCGGCCTCATAGGTCTTTGCTGCATGTTCCCCTTCGACTCCTCCGCTGCCGAATCCACGCCCAAAGATGACTTCACCGAGCAGCGTCTTGCCATGGTGGAAAGCCAAATCGCCTCCCGTGGTATTTCCAATCCTGCAACTCTCGCTGCGATGCGTGCGATTCCCCGCCATAAGTTTATTCCGCCTCTTCTTCGCCATGGTGCCTACGAAGACCACCCGCTGCCCATTGGTCACGGACAAACTATTTCCCAACCTTACATCGTCGCCTTCATGACCGAAGCCATCGCCCCAAAACGCGATGAAAAAATTTTGGAAATTGGGTCCGGCTGCGGATACCAAGCCGCCATCTTAGCTCACAGCGGTGCCGAAATTTTCACCATGGAAATCGTCGAGCCTCTCGCCGCCATGGCGCGGGAAAACCTCAAACGCCTTGGGCTTTCCAATGTTCAAGTGCGCCACGGCGATGGCTACCGAGGATGGCCAGAGCAGGCACCTTTTGACGCTATTATCGTCACCTGTGCGCCGGACAACATTCCACCGGACCTTATCGCCCAGCTCCGCGAAGGCGGACGTATGATCATTCCTGTAGGCAACACCACGCATCAAGACCTCATCCTCCTGCGTAAATACGGCGATCGCCTTGAAAAGCAAACCGTCCTCCCCGTTCGCTTCGTCCCCATGACCGGCGAAGCGGAAAGGGCACATTGATGAC
>JAJTYZ010000123.1 GCA_021463515.1 Chthoniobacterales bacterium
AAAGCTCAACGCAGCCTTCAGCTTAGTTGAACTCCTCGTCGTCATCGCTGTCATCGCCGTCATCGCGGGGATTGCGATTCCTAACATTGCCGGAACTCGTGAAGCAGCTATAACGGCTCGTGATGCGGCTCGCCTAGAAGAACAACAGCGCTTCCTTGCGAATATTCAAGGTGCGGGAAATACGAACGCTGTCATTGGCGATATCGTTGATGGCTTCACCTGGACTAATGCTCAAAACATTGTCTTTACTTACAATCAGAATCCGTAAAAAAGCGTATTATTATAAAATCCAAGCAAACCCCGGGAAACCGGGGTTTGTTTTTTGCCCTTATTGGTTTTGGAGAGTCGCTTGAGAAGGGTTCGACGTGCGAGGAGGCACTACAAAGTTGTCACGCTGTAATTCCCTGAGCAAACTAGCGCTCTTATGTGCGGCATTGTTGCTTATATTGGGCGTTCCGAAGCGGCTCCGATTTTATTGGATGGTCTGCGTCGGCTGGAATATCGTGGCTATGATTCTGCAGGGTTGGTACTGAGCCACGAGGGGAATTTGCAGATTCGCAAGTCCGTAGGGCGCATTCAGAATCTGGCGGAACTTCTCGGTAAAAGTCCCGTTCAAGGCCATCGCGGTATTAGTCACACCCGCTGGGCGACGCATGGGGCGGTGACGGATATCAATGCACATCCACACACCGATCAGAGCGGTCATCTTGTGCTCGTTCACAATGGGGTGATTGAAAACTACCTGACGCTTCGCGAAGAAATGGAGCGCGAGGGGCATATTTTTCACTCTCAAACGGACACAGAAGTGTTGGCTCATTTAATGGGAAAACATTTGTCGGAGCTGGGCGACGTAACCGCTGATCATTTGGTGGAAGCTGTTCGTCGCTCCTTGCGTGAGGTCCAGGGAACTTACGGCATTGCCGTCATGCACCGCGATGTGCCGGATTTTATCATTGGTGCTCGGCGGGGAAGTCCGTTGGTACTGGGTATTGGCAGAGACGAAAATTTTTTAGCCAGTGATGTGGCGGCGGTGGTGAATCACACGCGGGATGTGGTTTATCTCAACGATTTTGAAATTGTTCTACTTCGCCCCGACACATTTCAAATTCAGTCACTCTCTGGCGATGGACGCGATTACGAGGTAAGCACGGTGGATTTTGAGGCGGAGGAAACGTCCAAGGGCGAATATCCGCATTTCATGCTCAAAGAAATTTTTGAGCAATCCTCGACGGTGCGCGATGCCATGCGTGGACGGCTTTCTTTGGAGGAAGCAACGGCGAAACTTGGCGGCCTTAACATGACGCCCTCACAATTGCGCGAGGTGGAGCGCATCGTTCTCATTGGTTGTGGGACGGCTTATCATGCGGCTCTCATCGGCGAATACTTAATGGAAACACTCGCCTGCCTCCCTACCGAAGTCGAAGTGGCCAGCGAGTTTCGCTACCGCAATACGCCGATGGATAAATACACACTGACCTTTGTGCTCAGCCAAAGCGGCGAAACCGCCGACACCCTTGCGGCCCTGCGGGAGAGTCAGCGCAAAGGGCACCGCACTCTCGGTATTTGTAATAATGTCGCGAGTACGATTGCCCGCGAAAGTGATGGTGGCGTCTATATGCACGCAGGGCCGGAAATTGGCGTGGCGGCTACCAAGTCTTTCACATCCCAAGTGACAATTCTCACGCTCCTTTCCTTGCTTATGGGGCGCATACGGAATCTTTCCAGTTCCGATGGGCTCCGCATCATTGAGGAACTGGAGCAGCTTCCAGAGAAAATTTCCCGCGTCCTCCAAATGAATCCCCATCTTCCCGATGTCGCCAAAAAATATGCCGAGGCGCACGGAATGCTTTTTATGGGGCGTCAGTTTCAATATTCCGTGGCCATTGAAGCGGCGTTGAAGCTGAAAGAAATTAGCTACATGTTTTGCTCGGGCTATCCGAGTGCGGAGTTAAAGCACGGCGTAATTGCGCTGGTAAATTCCGAAACACCCTCAGTTGTCATTGCTCCGCACGACGCGCTCTTCGAGAAAAATGCAAGCAATATCCAGGAGGTTCGCGCCCGCAAGGGGCCGGTGATTGGGGTGGGGACGGAGGGTCATGCAGAGTTGGAAAAAATCACGGACGATGTTCTTTGGGTTCCGGATGCGCCGGATTACCTCATGCCGATTCTCACGGTGATACCTCTTCAACTTCTCGCCTATCATATTGCTGTTACGCGAGGCTGCGACGTAGATAAACCCCGCAATCTCGCCAAAAGCGTCACGGTGGAATAGCTCCTGTATTCCGCATCTTGCGTGTGCCGCATTCATCGTTCATAACCTCATCCCGTGCTCAATTACATTTGGCTTGCTCTTGTGCTTGGTGCCGTCTTTCTCGGCGGTGCCACTGGACACCTTAAAGAAATCACCGAAGCTGCTTTTGAATCGTGCAAAACGGCGGTGATGACGATTGCATTACCTCTCGCCGGGGGGATGGCTCTTTGGCTCGGGGTGATGCGGCTCGCGGATAAGTCGGGTCTCATGCACGTGATCGCACGATGGTTGCGCCCGCTGATGGTGCGTTTGTTTCCTGATGTTCCATCGGATCATCCGGCGATGGGTTCGATGATTATGAATATGGCGGCCAATATGCTTGGTCTTGCCAATGCGGCCACCCCACTCGGATTACGGGCAATGCAAGAATTGGAAAAACTCAATCCACGTCCCGGCACCGCCACGAATGCGATGTGTACATTTCTGGCCGTCAATACAAGCTCCGTGCAGCTCATCCCCGCCAGTGCGGTGGCTATTCTCGCTGCTGCGGGGTCCGTGCAGCCCACCGCCATTATTGGAACCGCCCTTGTGGCCACAACATGCTCCACCATCGTGGGCATTGCGTCAGTAAAGCTCTTGGAGAAACTCCCGTTTTACCGTTTGTCGCCAGCGGAATCTTTGCCGCCTCCGCCAATCTCTGCCATGGAAGTCGAGACCGTGCCACCTACCTCGGAAGCTCTCGGTTGGCGAGCACGGATGTTGCTGGTGCTCTTTGCCCTATTTTTTTTCGTGTTGATTTGGCAGACAGCGAAAGTCAGCTTTGACGGTGATCGCGGATGGTTTGCTCCTTTTGTCGAAGCCATTTCGCTTTTAGCCATTCCGTTTTTGCTTTCCTTTTTCCCGCTCTACGCCGCGTTAAGGCGCGTGCCGGTTTACGAAGAGTTTGTGGAAGGTGCGAAAGAAGGAATGGAAGTTGCCCTGCGCATTATTCCTTTCCTCGTGGCAATTCTTGTGGCCATTGGGATGTTTCGGGCCGCAGGAGGGATTGATTTGCTAAGCCGCCTTCTCGATCCGCTTTTTCAAATGGTTGGATTTCCCTCCGAATTGCTCCCCATGGTTTTTATGCGCCCGTTGAGCGGGAGCGGAACAATGGGACTTTTCGCGGAACTGGTGGCAACGCATGGGCCGGATAGCCTTCTTGCTCGTATGGCCGGAACGATCATGGGCAGCACAGAAACTACGTTTTATGTCATCGCTGTTTATTTCGGTTCCGTCGCCGTCCGTCGCACGCGTCATGCGGTGCCTGCAGGACTTCTTGCCGATCTCGCCGGTGTTATTGCGTCGGTGATTGTGTGTCGGCTGGTTTTTTTATGAGGTGAAACCCCATAGCCATGCGCCATTTTTTACCGGCTTTGCAGTGATCGAGAATAATACGTTGTAAGGAAGTCGCGGCCGTGAGCTTTCGCCAATCTTGAGGCTTTGCCTTAAAGATGCGCTCAAAATGCTGATTGTCCGTCGCCTTGGGAATGGGAACTAAGGTGAATTGCCGTGCGAAGTAAGCGAGGTTCGACGAAGGGGGAGATAATGAAAAAGTTGAGGATCCATCATCCACGAGATGCAAGTCATGCCACGAAAAGGGATATCCGGGTAATACTTGGAGAAAAAGGGTACGGCTAGTTGGAACGCGTTATCCACGGCTTCATGAGAAAGGGGTGATCCCGCAGGAATGTGTATGGCTAAAATCGGCTCGCTTGGATCGAGCGTTATTTTCCATTCTGACTTTGAAAAGCGGGTCGGAAAGCGATTCACATGGCCGTGGTGAGAATTGATCGCGTTGCTTTCAAAATATTCGGGTGTTTCATGGTAGGACGTTGCCCATGTGTTGTTGTCCGTCATAGGAAATCCTTCGTCATCACATGGGGTTTCTTCGAGGAAAATTGCAGCCACTTGATTCGTAGGAATATGACGCAGAAAACGGTAAGGATACTCCAAGGTTGCCATTTCAAATTGCAGGCACCTGAGTGCAATGAGAGCACCTGAGAAATGCAGGGTCAGCCAACGTGATTCGGAAAGCCCCCATTGTTGATGCTCCGTGCGATAAGTGCCCATCCACCGAGGAAGATCGCTTAGTGTCTCGCGAGTTATATCGAGGGGAATGTTACGCTTGCCGTGTTCCTTTTTGAAAAATGGCGTTCGAGCAAGTAAGGCTATCGCATAGACCAATGAAGCACCGAGACCGGATATTGCGGAAAGGGGTGGGGGAGAGTTGCTCGACCTATCGCCGATGGGAAATAGTTTTTCATAAGCCTCCTCGCAAAGATGCCGAAGATTTGTATCGGCTAAAATTTCATCCCGTGCTTCTCGAAGGACTTCGCAGATTTCAGCGTCAAATCCGCAATAGTGCAGAATTCCGTCAAATTGCGAAGGTTGCCAGATAACGGAAAGCGGCGAGGTGCGTTTATGGGGGGAGGACACCTAAGCTGGCAGAGAAAGCCGACGCTCGAAGTCCGCAAGGAGCGCGACAAATTGGCGAGTTTCTTTGCGCCAATTCTCAATGACCTTGCGCGAAATGGCGGCTTGTTCCGACATCGCCGCTTCCAAAGCGGCAAAGTTGGCGGCAAGTTGTTCGCTGAGACGAAGGAAGGTCTGTTGCGCCTGATGCCCTAATACCGTGGCAATAGTTTCCGGATGGTGCGTTTCTTTCTCCGCACGACGACGGGCCTCCATCATTTCGGCATGCAGAATTTTTTCCGCAGGAACGCGGCGTAGATTGCTGACAAGGCCAACCTTTTCCAAAAGCCATATCGTCCATTTTGTGGGATCAAAATTGGTGGGCTTTACTCCATTGCGGTAATCGTGCTGAAACTCATGGTGGTAGTTGTGATAGCCTTCTCCGAAGGTAAAAAGTGCCATGACGGCACTATCGCGTGCCGTGTGACGTGTGGAATAAGGCTGTTTGCCGATGGTGTGGCAGAGGGAATTGATAAAAAAGGTGCAATGTTGCACAAGGAAAACGCGGAACACACCGGCGAGAAGAAAGGCACCCAGTGCGCCGATCCAACCGTTCCATAAATAACCGAGAGCCGCAGGGATCGCGAAGCCCACGATAAACGCAATGGGAATACACCAACGATGTTGCCACATGACAAGGCGATCACGTTTGAGGTCACCGACATTGTCCATCGTCTCGGGCGTGAGCTTAAAAAACAGCCAACCGATATGTGCCCAGAGGAACCCCTTGGAAATATCGTAAGGATCGTCTTCGTGGTCCACGAACTTGTGGTGTTTGCGATGATCGGAACTCCAATCCAATACCGAATTTTCAAAGGCGCACGCACCGAAAATCAGGGTGGTCAGCCGCACGGGCAACTTGGCTTTAAACGACAAATGAGAAAAGAGGCGATGGTAGCCGAGAGTGATGCTTAGACCTGTGGCGATGTAGTAAAATAGGAAGAGGCCAACTTGAAACCAATCGAGTCCGAAGTGCCAAATGTAAAGTGGTACGCCGACGACAGCGAGGATGTTGATAACAGCAAGAAAGGCACTGGTAATCCAATTGATGCGACTCCAGGGAATACGTTGGCGAAGAGATGTGAACATAAGAGTGGTAGAGCGGATGGAAGTATCCGCAATGTGATAGAGCGATCACGCTAGGTGCAAATGGGAAACGGAGCAAGGGATGAATCGTGAAGCAGCAAAGTTGTCTGCTGTGCATGGGGTGACAATGTATTTTAAGAATCTTTGATTCCGCTTGCTGCCTCTCATGCGGTGGCGGAGTGTTCTATCGTGAAAGGCTCCTATAAAATCGCTCGCATTGCAGGCATTGATCTCCGTGTACATATTACGTTTTTTCTGCTGCTGGCGTGGTTGGGTTATAGGGATTATTCCAGCGGAGGATGGGGAGCCATGATGAGTGGAATGGCGTTGATTCTCCTGCTTTTCACCTGCGTGGTGCTGCATGAATTTGGTCACGCCTTGGCAGCACGGATGTTTGGGATTCGCACGCCGGATATTACTTTATTGCCGATTGGTGGATTGGCCCGATTGGAGCGCATGCCGGAGAAACCTTCC
>JAJTYZ010000124.1 GCA_021463515.1 Chthoniobacterales bacterium
AATCTATTTGGTCATGCCAACGGAACGTGTACTTGCAGTGGACCCCTCTCTACGCGGGACGGGCTATGCCGTGCTCGAAAATACCGATGGCAAAATCAACGCCGTTCACTTCGGCGTAATCACCAATCCGCAAAAGCTCCCGGCTCACATTTGTCTGCGCGAAATTCATGACACGCTTATGCAAGTGGCGACGGATTTTGCACCGGATAGCTTTGCCATCGAAGGGGTGATCTATGTTCAAAATGTTCGTACGGCAATCATCATGGGTTCCGCTCGCGGCGCGGCACTATTGGTCGCGGCTCGCAACGGATTGGACGTTCACGAATATGCACCTCGACTCGTAAAGCAATCCGTCGTTGGTCTCGGCGGCGCCCAAAAAAGCCAAGTAGCCTTTATGATTCGCGCTCTTTTGCAACTTACCATAACGCCGCCTCCCGATGCGGCGGATGCCCTCGCGATCGGCATGACCCATTTTCATCGTCGTACCACGGCTTTATCATGACCTCCCCAAAAATTCTTCGTTGGCCGCGCATCGCCTATACTCCTGCACTCGACATGCAGCAAAAAGCGGTTGCAGCCCGCATGGCACACGAAATTCCTGACACCGTGTTTCTCCTCGAACACGAACCCGTTTATACCATCGGTCGGCAGCGTGATCGTTCCAGTCTTGGCACGCTTCCGCTACCTTATCCCGTCGAAGAAATCAATCGCGGCGGCCAAGCCACCTTCCATGGCCCGGGACAACTCGTAGGCTATTTTATTTTCGACCTCCAAGCTCTTACGCCGGACCTTCACATTTTCCTTCGCTGGATCGAAGAAACGCTGATTGCTCTCTTGATGAAATACAATCTGGAGGCCCAACGACGCGAGGGTCTCACGGGCGTTTGGATCGAAGATCGCAAGATCGCCAGCATCGGCGTCGGCGTTCGCCGCTGGATCACCATGCACGGATTTGGACTCAATGTGGGCTACGATCTTTCGGGATTTAACGCCATCACTCCCTGCGGCATCCAAGGAGTCACCATGACCTCCCTTTCTCGTGAGCTCGGGCGCAACGTTTCGATCGAGGAGGTGACTACAGAGGCGTCGGACATCATTGCGGCGCGTTATCCTCTCCTCCGACCTAGGACGGCATAAAGCAGACCATGGGCTAACACGCATCGCCATCTTTGATGCGGATGAGCAGCATCATGCGCCGGATTTGGTTCGCTTCATGGAAACCTACGATACAGGACTTGGCGACTCGCTGTTTGGATTGCGAGTTTATCCGGCATTTCTCTCTCAGCATTTTTCAAAAGATCCGGAACATTCACGGCTTTGATGTAGAAACGCAGAAGTAAGGCCGAGGGTTGTGGCGCAGTAGATTCTCGTTAGACTGATTACTCCGCAGATGTCATGCTTAACTTTCGTGCGGTGTCTCGCTTGAGGTTTGGGATTCTTCGAGCAAGCGGTCAAAGTGTTTGTCGCGGCGGGCATAGGAGGGATAACTTGGAGGATCGTTTTCGGGGAGAAATCGCCAGTGCTTGTAGGCCCAGAGCCAGGCTTCCGGTTGACGCCGCATTTGCACCTCAAATAAATCCCAACATTTTTGCACGATTTCTTGGTTGCTGGTTTCTTTGGAAAAAAACAAGGGCTTATGGGCGACACAACGATAACGGCCATCGGGTAACGGAATGTTTTCTAAGGGGACTATGGGAAGGCCGGTATGCTTGTGCAGAATCGCGTGCATTTCCGTCATGGGGCGAAGACGACCGAAAGCTCGCACGGGAACACAGGGGTTGTCACGAGGATGAAGTTGTAGATCAATGAGAATGCCGACACTGCCACCCTTTTTGAGATGCTTGAGAGTGGCCATGACCGAGCGTTCTTGGGGAATAATGCGATGCCCGCCTGAACCTCGAAGACGATCGAAAACGGGCCCTAGGAGCGGATTGCGAAACTCCTGCGTGACGACAAGTCCCTGTGTGACATGAAAGCCGGTGATCACGCTATCCCATTCAAAGTTGCCGTAGTGCAGACAGAGCGCAATGACTCCGCGCCCATCCTTGCAGGCGTCTCTCAAATGTTCGTAGCCATCGAGCTGGACATATTTTTCATGATTATCAGCGCGTAAGTTCGATGCCCAAAAAAGTTCGAGCATGGTACGAGCAAATTGGCAGTAAGATTTGCGGGCGATTTGACGAATTTCCTCCGCCGATTTTTCTTCGCCGAAAACCATGGTGAGATTTTCCAGTGCCACTTGGCGTCCGCGTTTATCGAAGGTGAACGCGACGCTGCCGAGTAATTGAGCGATGTGGCGAAGGGATGTAAGCGGGAGCTTGGGAAGAAGCCATGCGGCAAAAGCCAGCCCTGCATATTCTAAGCGGTATCGTACGCGGCGCATCAACGGAAGCTGCGGCCAAGGCGTGAGCGTTTCGCGGCGTTTCACGTCAGACGGACGTTGGATTTTCCAAACGCGGAAAAACGGGGACAGGTTCACCCACGCGATGCTCTGCTCCGGCAACTCCCCACGCGATGGAAAGGTTTCCGGAAAATCCAAGCTGCGCCAGCAAACGATCAGCAGCCTCGGGAATGATCGGATGCAGCAAAGCGGCAGCCAAGCGTGAAGCCTCAACGAGTGCCCGAAGCACCTCATCGAGGCGAGCGGACTGCGCTGTATCCTTGGCGAGTTTCCATGGTGCGGAAGATTCCACGAAGGCGTTGGCAGCGACGGTCAAATCCCACACGGCTTCCAAGGCTGTATGGACTTGATACGTACGCATAGCATCATCAAAACGTCGCGCCACCTCCGCGCCCAACGCTTCGAGTGTGGCGATGTCGGATGACTTTTCTGCTGCGGAGGAAATCAGAATTCCCTCACGATAGCGACGGGCCATACTGACGGTTCGATTGACGAGATTACCGAGATTATTGGCGAGATCGGCATTGTAACGAACGCGCAAACGCTCCTCGTTGAAATCTGCATCCTGGCCCGTGGCAATATCACGCATCAAATAATAGCGCAGCGCATCCGTTCCATAGCGTTCTGCAAGCACGGCAGGGTCCACGACATTGCCCGAACTTTTGCTAACTTTCGCACCGCCAAGATTCCACCAGCCGTGTACAAGAAGTTTGGGCATGGCTTTCACCCCGGATGCTTTGAGCATAATCGGCCAATAAATGCCATGAGCGGGAACAAGGATGTCCTTGCCAATCACATGCGCATCGCACGGCCAGAGTGTGTCAAATGCAGGCAACGCGGCATCCGCCTCCGCACGATAGCCGGCAAATGTCGCGTAGTTCATCAGCGCATCAAACCAAACATAGGTCACATAATCGCGATCGAAAGGCAGTTCAATCCCCCACCCTAAGCGTGATTTGGGGCGTGAGATACACAGGTCGCCGGCTTCCTTCGCGACAGCATTGGCGAGTTCCGCGCCACGGAAAGCCGGCGTCACGAAGTCCGGATGATCTGCGAGATATTCCGCCAACCAACCCCGATATTTTGTGAGGCGAAAATACCAATTTTCTTCTTCCAACAACACGACTTCACCCCACTCCGGCCCAAACTCTCCCTCCTCGTTGCGTTCTTTATCCGTAAGAAACTGCTCCTGCCGTATGCTGTAATAGCCGCTATGTTTCGCACGGTAGAGGTCTCCCTGATCGTGCAATTGCTGCAACACATCCTGCACCGCACGGATGTGGCGAGGATCGGTTGTCTCCGCCCAGCCATCATACGAAATGCCCAACTTTGCCCAAAGTGCCTTAAACGACTTAGTCACCTCCTCCGCAAACTTCGCCGGTGTGAGTCCGACTTTCTCCGCAGATTGCTGCACCTTTTGCCCGTGTTGATCCACCCCTGTGAGAAAAAACACCGAGCGTCCGCGCTCGCGATGCCAGCGTGCAAGCACATCCGCCAGCACCTTCTCGTATGCATGGCCTATGTGCGGCGGCGCGTTGGTGTAATCAATCGCCGTGGTAATGAAAAAAATTTTATCCGACATGTTAAAAAATCGCGGTAGAGAATGTTGAAGTTTTTCCGCTTAAAATCAGGGGCCTCCACCAACGAGGGGAGATGTTACATTGCTCGTCGCAGAATCTGCAATCCAGACGCCTGCCGTGCGGTAACGAGCCATTGCGCGAACATCAGCATTTGCTTTTCGCGAAGCAGACTATTTTCAATCATGGGCATTTGCTGCGCAAGGAGTGTCGCATCCGGTTCTCCTCGCGCCGCTAAATAAACAGCAAATCCGCCCTCGGGTTGCGGAATAAATTGGCCAAGCGACCCCACGGACAAATCCAACGCGGCGGCAAGCACCTGACGTTGTTCCACGGCGGAATCCGCGCTTAAAATGCTGAGTCCCTTAAACGACTCCACCTTCGCCCCTGCGGCCTGCGCCGCTTCGTTTAGCGGCTTCCCTGCGGCAAGCTGCTCACGAATGGTGGAGAGCGCTTTCTCCGCTGCCGCTTGTTCTTCGTGTTCGCGTTTTGCGGCCACAAGATTCGCACGCAAATCCGCCTGTGCTTCCTCAAAAGTCAAGGGACGCCCATGCTCCACCGACGCTAATTCCATCACGACATAGCCTTCATTGCTAAGCTGGGCAATTTCCAACGCTCCAACACTCGGAAGTCGAAACGCCACATCGGCGGCCGATGTCACGATATCCTTATCGAGGTCGCTGAGCGTTTCGCTGCTGGCACCGTTTTTCGCAAAGAGCGGCGTTGTTCGTACTTCCAGCCCCTTGACGCGTGCGGCGTCTTCCAAGGAGAGCGATTGATCGCTCATCGCCTGCGCAAAATCTCCCGTAGCGGAAGACAATTTTTGCAACGCCTCAATGCGCGATTTGTCTTTGGCTTCCCTCTCCGAATCCGGAAGAACGAAGGCAACATAACGCACGGTTCGTTTTTCGGGCATTTGCAGAGATTCCCTTTTGGCATCGAAAGCAGCACGCACTTCCTCGTCGCTCACCTCCTGCGTCTTCACGTTTTCTGTATCGCTGAAACGAATCACTTCGACATCCAATGGCGCAAGTCGTGAGCGAATCATTTCCATCTGACCCTTAAAAAGCACCGCCGGAACACCCACGAGATGACGAATGCCTTCGAGGCGCAATGTGTCCCTCACAAGAAATTCCAATTGCTGCTCCGAGAACCCACGCGGTGCCAATTGTTCCTGCATGAAGGCGGAATATTTGAGTGGGTCAAATGTGCCATTGCTTTGAAAAACGGGCAGCGATTTAATGCGGTCCACGATGGCTTGCACCCCGGGCTCAATGCCCAATACCGCAGACTCGTGTTGCAGCACCATGAGATTCCAAATGAAATTTTCTGCGGCCTCATCTTCGCTTCGCGCCGCACCCGCCAAATCCCGTACGAGATCAAGTTGCCCCAGCGCAATCGCCAATTGGTAATTGCGCAAAGCTTTCTCGATATCCACCTGCATCACGCTGCGTCCGTAAATTTTTGCCACCGTATTAACACCCACGCGTTCGAGGTCGGTGGTATTATACAGAAAGGCAAAGGCGACGACCGTGAGGATGGCAATTACCAGCATGAGCCAGCGTTGATGTTTGCGAATAGTTGTGAACATAGGACGATTGTGTTGCTTAAAACGAAGATGTGGATTATTTGATGACCCCAGTGAAAGCAAGCTCCCTCCCCGTTTTTCTATTCGCAGCACTCGTCATCGCGCTGATGACGAGCAGTTCTACATTGGCCGCAGACGTCGTGACGCTACGTTCCGGCGCAACTCGCGAAGGCCGCGTCATTGGCGTTTCCGATGGCAAGATTCGCATTGAAACTTCCGCACCCGGTGGCGGTGTTGCCGTGACCGCTTTGCCATTAGCAAACGTGACGTCAATCACCATGGAGACGCCCGCAGAGTTTACGGCGGCGGTTGATCTTCTCTCCAAAGGCGACGCAAAGGGTGCCGTGAGTGCATTGGAAAAAATTAACCAAACCTTCGCCGGCCTTCCCGCACCGTGGGCGGAACGTGCTGCGGCGATGCTTGGCGATGCGAAACTCGCGGCGGGTGACAAAGCGGGTGCGAAGGCGGCCTATGACAAATTCAGCAAAACTTATCCGCAGGCCACCGCACTCGCAGACCTCGGACTTGCGCGGCTCGATGTGGATGATGGAAAATTCCAAGACGCCGAAACGCGCCTCACAAAACTGCTAGCCAACGCACCCAAAACCGTCTTTCCTGACAAAGCACAAGGTGCCTTACTCACACAAAGTCATTACTTGATGGGACGTGTACGTGAGGCTGCCAAGGACTACCCCGCCGCACTCGAACAATACCTCATGGCCTCCGCCGTATTCCCTTTTGACCGCAACGCCGCTGCCGAAGCACAAACTCGTGCGGATGACTTGCGTGCCAAAAACCCCGGGCTCATTGCCCCCTAATTTCAACAACCACCAAAACCAACGAACCTATGCGCACACGCTCCGTTAAACTCCCTGTCGCCACCCTGCTCGGCCTCTTAGCTGCGGCAGCCACCGTTCATGCTGCGGACGAAAATCCGCAGAACATGTCCATCATCCAAACAATTCTGCATGGTGGGCCACTCATCATTTTCATCTGGT
>JAJTYZ010000125.1 GCA_021463515.1 Chthoniobacterales bacterium
CGAGTGTAACGAGATAGACAACCTCCGGTTGCCCCGCCGGGGTGAGCGATGCGAATCAAATTACTCGGATTAAACGGATAGGGGAAAACGGAAGAAACTGATAATTTGTCGCTATAATAAAAATCTCCGCGCTCTCCGCGCCTCCGCGTGAGTCTCTTTCTGCCAACCGCCATCTTTTCCCCTTTCAGCCTTTTAGCTTCTTAGTCTTTTAGTCGTTTAGTCTCTTCGTCTTTTCCCCTTTCCTCCCCATGTCCGAAACCGTCATCCAAGTCGAAAACCTCTCCAAAAAGTACCGCCTCGGCGTCATCAATCGTCGGATGTTGGTAGATCAGATCGAAAGCTGGGTGGCACGTAAGCTCGGTAAACCCGACCCCCACGCTTCCATCTTTGAACATACGACCGACCGGATGCCGACGCCCTACGACTTTTGGGCACTGCATGATGTCAGTTTCACCGTCCAACGCAGCGATATTGTCGGTGTGATGGGCCGCAATGGCTCAGGGAAGAAAGGACTTACTTATGCCGCCACCATATAATCGACAGCACTGGAGTACCTTTATAAATACTTTGCATCAATCGCAAGGGCCAATCGGCGAATCTCCAATGTCTTGGGTAAGAAAATTTAAAATAACAGGGATACCAAATAACACTAAACTACCGAATTTCAAACTCACAAGACAAACGGTTTATTCAATTTGTCAGGATCCAAAGATACCAGTACTATTTGGATATATTTGTGTGATGGCGTGGGGTAGCCAAGGCAGTAATTCAGGCGGGAAAACGCATGTTCAAAATGCATGGAAAAATCGAACTTTAATACAAAATCAGCTCAATAAGCTCCGTAAAGGAATGAGTCGAAAAGATGCATACAATTTATTCCTATGTAACCCAATTTCTGGTCTTGGTCCCTCCTATGTGACAAAGCTATTGTTCTTCTTTAATTCTTCGCCGGGTTGCTATATAATGGATCAATGGACAGCTAAGTCGGTTATTCTTCTTACGAATAGTAAAATCGTTAAAATGTCTGGAAGTATCCCTTCCCAATCAAATAAAGCAGGAAATTATCAAGCGTTTTGCGAAGAAGTTGATCACATTGCTGGCTTGCTCGGAATTATAGGGGATATTGCTGAGGAACGACTTTATTCACAGGGAGGTCGCCCTTCTATGCCGTGGCGAGCTTATGTCAGGAAAAATTATAACTACCCAATAATACGTTATAGTGCCGCATCGATGCATGCAATATATCCGCATATTCCTATTATCGATTTTTAGATCACATGCTCATTTTTAGGTGGCTGGTTAACAGCTTGTTATGAGGCATAAAATTATTTTAAAATGATTCAACGCGTTGCTTGATCAAGGTCTGCCTCGAGGAACCCGCGATTAAGCTCCAAGAACTATAGATTCTAATCAATTGATGTTATGGGACTTATAACCGGATGCTCGTGGAAAGAACCAGAGAAACTCATATGCCACTAACAACGACGCAAATTAACACTCTTTGTACCGCAATCAATACGTATGCTTTTCCAACTAGATATTACAACTTTGTAACTAATTCTCCTGTATATGCGCCGAATATGACTGCAGTGGAGACGAAAATTCAATCTATGCTGAAATCATTAAATCCTGCTATCGCTAAGCAGGGGTTAGCGAACGTCCTCTATTGGGGCTACTCTCAGATTGGGTATGGCTCAAAACGTGTGCGATTATTCTGTAACAATGTTACTCCAAATCAGATTGCCCAATATCAAGCACTAGTTGCAACACATGGTGTGCCATGTCTGCGTCAGATGAGCGCAATTGGAATGCCTCAATACTCAGGGGTTTCATTTCTATCCAAGGCACTCATGTTTTTAAATCCTATAGATTATTGTGTCCTAGATCTGCAGCTAGCAAGAATACGACTTGCAGCCCGTTCCGCAACAGGTGCTTGTGTCGCATTATACCAGCTTCATGCATATAAAACAACAATCAGACCAACATTCTATAATCAGAGGATTTATGACGCATGGCGCATAGAGTGTAGGTACATTAGTGATACATACTTTGGCGGGACGTTGCGTGCAGTAGATATTGAACGAGGCTTTTTTCATCTGATACAGAGTAAGAGACTCGCGACTGCACAAGCAATTTACGCCGCTGCTTGAAGCAAGCTACTTTTTGTATATTAAAATGAATTATATTATAACACTCAGAAGTGCTCTTCGGGGTATCTGGGAGCATCGAAATCTTGCCACAATTTTGGCAATACGCGATACCAAAGCAAAGTATCGAGGCTCATTTTTTGGGATATTCTGGGCAGTGATTCCACCCATCGCCGCAGCAATAGGTCTCGCCGCAGCCAAAGGCGCGGGTGTAATCAGCCTGGGAAATACCTCGATTCCTTATCCAGCCTACGTCATATTTGGAATGTCACTGTGGCAGATATTTACAGCCGCGATCACACTACCGATTAGTGCTCTCTCTGGGGCTAAAGGCGTGTTGACAAAGGTCGATTTTCCTCGAGAAGTGATCATTTTGAGCGAAATCAACAAGCTTGTGATATTTGTCCTCTTACAAACCATATTGGTTGTCATAGTCTTTGCAATTTTTGGGGTGGCGGTGAATAAGTATTTCATTTTAGCCGTGATCCCGATAATATCCTTGATTCTCTTGGGACTGGCCATCAGTCTGCTGCTAGCCCCACTTGCTCTTCTATATGGGGATATTTCAAATGCCATGCCGCTGGTCATGGGGGGAATGTTCTTTGTGACACCGGTCGTTTTTGCTTTGCCCAGAGAGGGTGGAGTATTTTCCTTTGTTGTTCGGCATAATCCTCTTACCATGATTCTCGAGTTTAGCCGAGAGCTATTGTATGGACCCAGTTTTCCTGCATTCTTTCCTCAATTCTTGATTGTTCTAGTTTTTACAATTTTACTTGCTAGCTTTGCACTTGTATTCTTCCATTTGGCTATGCCGGTTGTCGTAGAAAGGTGGAGCGCATGAAATCTGATCAATCAAACCGATATCGACGGTGCAATTCTGTAGCCTCAGAGGATATCCTTATTGCGGCCTATGGGATCAGTAAGCGATTTTCCCGAAATTATCGACTTTCACTCATGTATGGTGCTCGCGATATTTTTGGCGAGCTATTTGGAATGCCTGTTGCTAACGATCATTTACGAAAATCCGAATTCTGGGCACTACAGGATATTACATTTGAATTGCGACGGGGAGAAGCAATTGGCATTGTTGGGCGCAATGGCAGCGGTAAAACCACGTTGATGCGAATTATTGCAGGCTTGATCAACCCAACAAAAGGCAAAGTGGTTCTTAATGGCCGACTGGCACCCATGCTAGCACTTGGTGCGGGATTCAATCCTATTTTGACCGGAAGAGAGAATATCTATGTTAACATGTCGATCCTCGGTCTATCCAAGGCCGAAATCGATGAACGTTTTGACGAAGTTGTGGCTTTTTCCGAAATCGAAGATTCCCTTGATGCTCCCGTGCAGAACTATAGTACGGGCATGACGACACGATTGGGGTTTGCGTGTGCCATCCACACGTCTCCGGATATTTTGTTGGTGGACGAAGTTATGGCAGTGGGCGATATGGCATTCCAACTTAAATGCCAAAAGCGAATCCGTGCGATGCGGGATGCGGGAACGTCGTTTCTGATTGTCAATCATGCCCCCCAACTGATTGTGGATACCTGCCAGAAAGCCATGTATCTTAAAGATAGTAGATGTGCCATCGAAGGCGAATCTATGGAGGTGATTCGTCAATATGAAGAAGACCTTAGGATCGGCTCCGTTGCGAAACCATCTTCTTATGCTTCGAGTGCCTCTGAAGCCGCGACACACGCTTCCCATGCCGCAAAGATCGTTTCTTGTGAGTGGCATGGGGCCGATTCAGGTGCTGTTAAGGCTGGTGAAACCGCCACCTTGACAATTGTCATCGAAACATTTGTACCACAAACTGCCGTGTCGCTTATGCTGCGCATCGACCCCGCCGTGGGATTACAGCATTTACAATGGAAGGAGGATCGTACAGCAAGGGCCCAGGCCGCTTCAATTCTTGTCGCCAGCACGGCGACGGACGGGTTTCCCATTGCTGACATGAAGTTAGGGGTGGAAACATTTCATCTGGAATGTTCGCCACTTGCTCTCAATGGTGGAGAGTACCGATTTCTTCTTTGGATTTTTTCTAGTAGTCCTAACAAAGAGTCATTACTTCTGGATCTTCACACTGGTTATTTTCAAGTTGAAAGCTCCGAGGCGATGCAAGGGAGCAACGTTTTTCAACCTCGACAGTGGAAGAGAAGTACTTCCTCACCTGAATCCTCATCTAATGTTATCATCTGATCCCTCTAATTCTAATGTAATTCGCGGGCAACTTGGCCCTGGTTTTGATCACTACTATGGCGATCTAGATTTGCTAATTAAGTTACGTGATAATGGGTTTAAGGGATTGGTCATTTACGATATTGGGGCATCCAACACAGTTTGGTCCGTAATGGCTCATGCGGTGTTCCCTGCTAGTCGAATCGAAATGTTTGAGCCTCTAGCAGAAATGTCCGAGCGCTATCGAGAAGGTAAGCATACACATCCGACTGTGGAAAATTTTCTTAACACGGCAGACTATAAGATTCACGCAATTGCTCTGGGTAGTAAAAATGGCAGGCGACCCTTTTATCGCTTTGAAGACGAGTCCGCAAGCTCTTCGATTGTAAAAGCAAAAAATTCCACCATTGACTGTATGTCGGTTCCAATGCATCGCCTTGATGATTATGTTCAGGCTCATGCACTCCGGCCTCCTGAATTGATCAAGCTCGACACACAGGGTTCGGAGATGGACATCTTTCTCGGTGCCAAAAAAGCACTGGTCGCCGCCAAGGCGATCCTCATAGAAAGTTGGTTGACAAAGGACTATGGAGATCATACTCCATTGTTGTTAGAAGTGATTGATTTTCTTACAGATTTTGGGTATTTTCTTGTAGATTTTGGAGGAGAATATCGCGACGATAGACGGCAAATGCATACGCGAGATGCCCTTTTTCTCAAGTCAGTTCCAGAAATATTAGAAGAGCGGGTGAGTCCATGAATATCCAAGAACGAGGGTTTGAGAATGTGCTAACGGCTGTTGCGTGTCAACTCGGCCACCCAGAACATGTCTTGCTGATTTCCGAAAATTCCGAGGTTTGGAAATCTCGGATTCAAAAAATATTCCCTTCGACAAAACTTGCAATTCGCGCAGCCACGGAAAAGGTTCGAGGACTAACACTGGAAGGTCAAAATGCATTGGTCGTGTTAGACGTCCAGCCTGCCGCTTGGCGCGCCATCCCTTCACTTACTCGCATACTAATCGCCGCATCAGCCGTAGTGGTGCGCTGCTCCTTACGAGCGATTAACAATACCGAACATCCGCCAATCCTTCACGTGGGGCGCATGATGGCGGCGCATAATCTGCACGTTTTTGACCTCGGTGACGCCGTTCGGGACAACGTGACGGGCTTCTTAGAATCAATGGATGTCGTGTTTTTGCCACAGAAATCCGCAAACTCTCCGCTTCGCCGGGTGCCACGCTGTAAGCTTTACTGCCCACGACTCTGGTGGAAAATCTTTTTGCTCAGACTTACAGGAAAAAGAGGAGGATTTTAATCCGCCTAAAATCAAACTTTACTTTTCATCAGATTCGATGGCTTATTCTCCAGAAATAAAGAACCATAAACTCCTATTAGTCGCCTTCAAAAAATAAAACCTATGCCAATTAATTTTCCACCCTCGATAAACTCTCTCCGTGAGAAAATTTCGGATCACCTTGGTGTTGCTTGGCAGCATTATGACGTTGACCTCGATATGTTAATGCACCTGCGCTGGCTCGGGGTCGAGCCAGCTACCATCTACGACATTGGAGCGTCAAATACCGTGTGGGCCGTGATGGCTCATGCCGTTTTCCCAAAGGCGCGATTGGAGCTATTCGAGCCTCTTGCCGAGATTTCCGATGCTTATTTGCATGGAAAGCACACTCACCCGTCGGTTCGGCATTTTTTGGCCGTTGCGGACTTTCAGATTCATCCCATCGCTCTCGGAAATAGAAATGGCGAGTGCAATTTTCATCACTTTGAAGGCGACGCCGGAAGCACGTCACTACAAATGGAGCATGTCACTCCGGATGTGAAGCAAATAAAAGTCCCGCTCCACAGACTGGATGATTATGTGAAATCCAAAAACCTCTCGCCTCCCGACATTGCTAAAATGGATACTCAAGGGGCGGAACTTGAGATTTTGGAGGGCGGATGTAATGCCTTGTCGAAGGCCAGTGCAGTTTTCATGGAATGTTGGTTGAGTAAAGGTTATGGTAAAAATACACCTCTAATTCTGTCGCTGTCCAATGCGTTGGCAGACTTGGGGTTTGACCTTTTCGACATTGGCGATGAATATCGTTCGCCAGACGGAACAGCGCAAACTAAAGATGCGGTTTTTGTGAGGAGAACGCTCTCGCTTAATTCCGAACCCGAACAATAATCACCGCTACTTTTATGAGTCACCACAATATTAGAAAAGAATTAGCTACGGCCGAGAAAGAAATCATTGAGGATTTCGGTGAGTTGTATCGGGATTACGCTCACGATCTGGCGATCCTTCGCCAGTTAAGCCTGCTGGGATTTCGGCCTAAAGCTATTTATGATGTCGGAAGTTCGGATGGAATTTGGTCTGCAATGGCTAATCGCGTTTTTCCTGAGGCGCAATTTGAACTATTTGAACCTTTGGCCGAGGTGTCCGTTGATTATCGGAATTCATTAGCTTCCGAACCATGGATTTCTAACCTAATTTCGAATGGGCGTGCCCGCATCCATCCCGTCGCGTTAGGGGAGAAAAGCGGAAAATGCCGCATGACGGTCTATCCACATGCTGTTGGTAGTACGTCGCTGGAATTGGATTATGAGCCTACGGATGCTAAAATTATTGAAGTTCCGATGACTTCTTTGAATGATCTTGTGAAGGCTAAAAAGCTGCCTGTACCGTCCCTGATTAAACTCGATACCCAAGGTTCAGAACTGGACATTCTGCAAGGTGCCGAATCACTCCTCTCGCAAGTAGAAATTGTCCTCTGCGAATGCTGGCTTTTTAAAGGATATGGTTCGAAAACCCCACTTTGGTTGGATGTAGCTAACTTTCTTGCGAGTAAGGGGCTTTTTATTTACGATATGGGGTGGGCTTATCGCAGGCCAAACGATCAACGTACGGCCACCATTGATATTGTTTTTTTACGGCACAATCTGAATTTTTCCCCTTTAATGAGTTATACGCTCGATAATTTACAATAATTTTTGATCTTATTTTATAAAAATGCTTAAACATATTGGAGCCCTATAATTTATGTCTCTTGATTATTATTCTTTGATTTCACGAATGAATAAGGTTCGCAAAAATTTGCAGACCATTATCGAAACTGGCTCGGTTCTCTCGCCAATCCTTAGCACCGCATCAGCGTCTGTTGCTCGCTCTCAACCAGATGGCGAGGGGAAAAAACTCCTTATCACACCCAATGAAATTAATTTGCTGCATGGAACAGGGGTGTTATTAAATCGGCTTTATCATCCTTCGGAAGTTGTTACAATTCGTTCGCGCGAAGATTATGCCGATAAGGGACCGTTTCTCGGTTCCGTAATTAGGGGAGTGGGCTGCCCTCGTGCGGAGATATTCTCGTTGACCCTGCAATGCCTCGCCAATAATAATATCAAATCCATTTTATGTGTTCCATATTATCGAGAAGATTATCTTATTGCTATTGCGGCTAAAAGTATACTCGGTGTACCGATGTCCGTGTGGGTTATGGACGATTCGATCATTCACCATTCTGAGGTTCCCAGGGAGATGGCGCGAGAGTTATTTGGGCTAGCTGATGTTCGTTTTGCCATTTCTCCCGCTATGCGTGATGCCTATGAACGGGATTTCCAATTGAAGTTTTATATGCTTCCTCCGACGGTGTCCGCCCAATCGTTGGAAGTAATTCACAAGCCAAACTTTTCCCTCAATTCAGAAAAGAAGATTTGTGCGATGGTCGGTAATATTTGGGGTTCTACATGGCTTGATCAACTCGCTTTAATGATTAAGGAAGGTGGGTGGACGGTGCATTGGTATGGCAAAGGATCATCTTGTGGCTGGTTAAACACCACACCAGAAGCCTTGAAAGAATTGAATATCTTTGAAAAAGGCTATGTTCCAGAAAGTGAGTTGGCACAGATATTAACTGCGTACCCTTTTGCAATTTTACCCACCGGGGCGGGCGATGATAGCGACGATAGAAAGGGGGTGACTTTATTAAGTCTCCCGACGCGCATGCCCTTTCTTTTGGCCGTTGCACAAATTCCTATGTTAGTTATTGGTAGTGCCCAGAGTAGCTCGGCGGCTTTTATTAAACGCTTTGGGATAGGTCTTAATTGTGACTATAATGCCGAAAATTTTGCTTCGGCTTTAGGGAAAATTTCCGATGCAACATTCAATGCTGAATGCCGTAAAAATTGTGCAAGCCTAGCAAGAATCTTTTCTGATGAAGGGCTTGCCGAATGGATTCAAGCGGCAACCGTAAATAAAACGGTCACACGCACCCGTTTTGAAGATTATTTCCAACGCTCACAAAATGAGCTGATTCCCTATATTGAAGAAACCGCCCCCAATGAACTATATGGCGATTTCAAAATTGTGTATTCGACTATGCGCCGTATCGCTAATCATGGCTATAAGCCAGACTTTGTTCTTGATGTTGGCGGGTCTAGTGGCGTGTGGTCAGATGCGGTTCAGCGCATTTTTCCGTCAGCCCGATTCATTCTCATTGAACCTCTTCCGGATCGTTATGCTGATTGGTATCGTAAGGCCCATCCGGAGTTTGAGTGGGTTGCTGCTGCAGCGTCTAACCAAGACGGCAAAGCTACCTTCCAAATTTCCAACGATCTCTACGGAAGCTCTTTATTCCATCCTGAAGACAATCGGGAGTATCAATCGGTCGAGGTGCCTGTGACCACGCTTGATTCCGTCATGAAGCAAAAAGGATTGACTGGTCGGGGGATTGTTAAAATTGATGTACAGTTTGCCGAGCATCTTGTCATTGAAGGAGCCAGAAAGCTTTTGCCTCAAGTGGATTTTCTAGTGATGGAACTCACACTTCAACGCTGTGTTCCTGAAGCTCGTACGTTTTTGGAAATGGTTGTGCAAATGGAACAAGCGGGCTTCCAGTATTTTGACGATATAGGGGACTGGCGAAATCCGGTAACGGGTATTCTTGAGCAAAAGGATGTGCTATTTATCAATAAAAAGACTGCTCCAAGTTTGGATCACTGACCATTCATAATTCTTCCATTACAACAATGTTTACAAAAATCAAAAAATTGATTACCGGATCCACCGGAGCTGCACGGGCAATAATTGAGGGTGATTTTTACCCAACTAATTTGCAAAATCAACTGGCGATCCTTCAATCATTGCAATCCGCACTTCAGCGATTGGATGCGATCGAGCGCAATGAAGTAATATCCAGCCAACAAATCAGTGAAATAACGACACAGTTATCCAATGTTGCAACTGCAATAGGTGCGCGACTAGGAGGTTGGAAACTAGAAAGCGATCAGAATGCCCCCGAGGAACGCATTATCGAGTTTCTGTTTCCTAGATTGCATGATAAAACTGTTTTGGATGTCGGCGCTCACCGAGGGTCATTTACATCCCAGATGCTAGTTATTGGCTGCCGTGCTGCGTATGCTTTTGAGCCGCACCCCGAATTAGCCAAAAATCTTATTAATAATTATGAGGGCGACAATAAGGTCACTGTAGTTCCTGTTGCGCTCTCTGCTGAGGACGGTTCGGCGGAGTTAAATTTGGTTCGTGCGAATAATAATATAATTCCGGATGTAGATCCTCTTCTGTTCTCTTCCCTTAAGGCGCACAATATGCCGGCAGGACTTGAATTTCAAGGGTCGGTTCGAGTGCCGGTAAGAAGCCTGAGATCTCTTGCAAATGAGGGGATCATTCCACAAAAGGCCGGACTGCTAAAGGTTGATGCTGAAGGCCACGACCTTATGGTTTTTAAAGGAATGCCTGAAGGCGCGCCTTATGACATGCTTATGAGTGAATTCTGGAGCGACGATTTTGTTTTTGCAACACCAGATATTCCGCGGCACGAGGAAGCTCAGGCGTTTTTACGCGAAAAGGGCTATGGGTTTTCAATTTCAATCTTGCGTTCCGCCGAGGATAAAATTACCTTTTTGGCCAACCGTCCGGTTCGTCTTTCTAAAACTTGGGGCAATACGCTGTATTTCCGCGATGCGGTGCTATTCGACGCCGCCTATAGCTTTGTCAAAAACGTAATCCCTCAAAGCTTCTAATTTCGTCGATGAGAAAGTTTTTATTATGAACATCCTAGTCACTGGCTCTTCAGGTCTTATTGGGTCTGAAGTATGCTTATATTTTTACGGCCAAGGCTGCAAAGTTCACGGACTAGACAATAATCAACGCGCTGTCTTCTTCGGGGCTCAAGGAGATACTCGTTGGAATCAAAGTCGGCTAATTAACTCGATTCCTGGGTTTGTACACCACGAAATGGACATTCGAGATCGCAGAGGAATTCTTCAACTTATAAAAGAAATTCGTCCCGACGCCATTATTCATACGGCGGCGCAACCTTCGCATGATCGCGCCGCTTCAATTCCTTTTGATGACTTTGACACAAATGCAGTTGGAACTTTAAACTTACTCGAGGCGGCCCGGCAGGCTTGCCCTGAATCGCCGTTTGTTCACATGTCCACCAACAAAGTGTATGGAGATCGCCCAAATTCCATTGAACTCGTGGAGCTAGACACCCGATGGGACTTTGCTGATCCATCCTTCAAAGATGGGATTTCTGAGAATTTTCCGATAGATGGAAGTAAGCATTCGCTTTTCGGTGCTTCCAAGGTTGCCGCGGATGTCATGGTGCAGGAATACGGGCGCTATTTTGGTATGCCAACCTGTTGTTTGCGCGGAGGGTGCCTAACCGGGCCAAACCACACTGGTGTTGAGCTGCACGGCTTTCTTAGTTATCTTGTAAAATGTAATTTGGAAGGGCGTGAATATAAGGTGTTTGGATATAAGGGAAAGCAGGTGCGCGATAATATTCACAGCGAAGATGTTGCGCGTTTTATGTGGGAATTTATTAAGGCTCCCAGAGTGGCTGAGACGTACAATATTGGAGGCGGTAAGGCCAACTCATGCTCCATACTTGAAGCATTCAAGATGGTTTATGACCTCAGCGGGCAAGAGCAGGTTTGGTCTTATGTGGAAGAGAATCGAATTGGCGATCATATCTGCTACTATAGTGACCTTCGGAAAATGAAGATGCACTACCCATCCTGGGATGTTTCAATTTCCTTGCGTGAAACCATGGAGCAAATCGTTAAAGCGTGGAAAGCCCGATCTTATTGAATCAAAAGCCACAGACGGCATCAGAAACGTTTCAAGAAATCCCTTAAAAATCATCGTAATTTTTGGTTCGGTATAAAAACTTGATCTTCGCCTCGCTAAATCGCATGACGTTCTGGTTTTTTTTGAAACCATCTTAAGAATCACTATCAACAACCATGAATATCCCATTCCTCAGCACTCAACCCTCGGCAGATTTGTGTTCCGAAACATTGATTCAGCGTAAATGGCGGCACCTAAAACACCGCATAATTTACAGACTAGGCGGAACCCCTAACGAAAAGATTCCCCAGAGTTATTTTCACAATATGAGCGATATGATTGCGGGGCTTCGGCGGCGCAGGCAAGAAATTGCTACAGTAATTGACGTGGGAGCTTCAGATGGACGATGGAGCCTGCAGGCCATGGCAGAGTATCCGCAAGCCAAATACCTTCTTCTGGAACCTAATGAATATCATTTTCCCAGCCTGAAGGCATTCTGTCGAGAACACCCCCAAGCAAGCCATGTCCCTTGTGTGGCCGGTCGAAGCGTAGGACGATTGGCATTCGATGACTCGGAGCCTCTTGGTGGCTTAGCTTCGGAAAATGGCTCAGGTGCAACGTTTCCAGCGACTTCAATTGATCATGAAATTAACGTGCGCCACCTTTGCGGGCCATATCTGATCAAGCTCGATACCCACGGATTTGAAGTGCCAATTCTGGAAGGTGCCCAAAACACATTAAAGGATACAGCGGCCCTAATTATTGAGTGCTACCCTCGCAGTCTGGGGGGTATCGGGATTCCCTTTTGGGAAATGGCCACTCGCCTGCGAAAACAAGGATTTCAATGTGTGGATATTGCCGATCCGCTTTATCGGAAACGGGACGGGGCCTTTTGGCAAATGGATATGCTGTTTGTCCATCATGACCGACCAGAATGTGTAGATAATCGGTATGTTTGAGCAATTTTGATGGCTGTCGGGCAGGGCATGGAATCATTCATGCTCGCGTAATGGAAACTATCACTATTTTAACGCCGACCCGCAATGCGGGGGCTTTGCTGGAAAGGACGATCCATTCTATCCGATCTCAGTACGCGATTATTCAAAATCGTTGTCGTCTGGAGCATATTATTTTAGACGGGGCATCTACGGACACCACGCCGACCGTGGTGGCAAAGTTTCCTGAAACCATTTGCATCACTGAACCCGATAATGGAATGTACCATGCTCTTGCGAAGGGATTTAAACATGCTTCGGGGCAACTGATGGGTTATCTTAATGCCGGAGACATTCTTTTTCCATGGGCATTTGATGTACTGCTAGAAGTTTTTACAAACCCTGATGTTAATTGGATAACCGGCTATACGAGTCTGATAAACGAAAGGCTTCAGGTGACCGCGAGCTGGAAACCGCCAAGATATCGCAACGAATTTATTCTCACTGGCTTCTATGCTGATGAGAAATACCCTTTTGGAATTCAACAGGAATCTACATTTTGGCGACGGAATTTACTCACCCATGTGGATTGTGCTCGTTTGGAGAAATTTCGGCTTGCAGGAGACTACTTTCTTTGGACTGAATTTGCCAAGCAAACTTCCCTTCATTCTGTAATGTCGCCATTGGGGGCATTTCTTATCCATGAGAATCAATTAAGCAAACAAAGAAATATTTATAATGCCGAGGTTGAGGGCTGTATTCGTCCAGCAAATACTAAAGAAAAATTTACACGATGGTGGGAAACTAAATGCAATCCTATTTTTAAAGGATTGCTTTGGAATTGGACGCTTGGGCAAAGTCAAGCGAAAATCTTTGATTACGATCACGCCGTAAATAGTTGGAGTTCCCGGTGAAGACTGTCGGTGCTTATTTTAATTATTATCCAATAATCCATTCTACTTCCATTGATAATGAATCAGCGTCACCCGGCAATCACCTTTTTATGGATTAAAAATCCGCGTAGCGTGCGACTAACAAAAGCGCAATTCGAACTAGAGCAAAGTTGTAAGAATTTTGAAATTCGCCCTCAACGTTATGTAGCAGGCCCTGACTTGATCCCCCTTGGAGAGGTGCTTCGTTTGGCGCGGAGTACATGTCAAGGAACAGCATTTGTATGGGCTAATTCGGATGTCACTCTGACTCAAAATCCCTATCACGTTCCTGATCCAACGAAAGTCTATGGCTTCTTCCGGCGCGAAATCCCATCAAAAGAAATTTGCTATGGTGTTGATATGTATTATATCCCGATTAAATGGTGGGATGAATACCTCTCTAAGGATATTCCTAAACTTTATATTGGAGCCTCGTATGTAGATCGCTGGATTACCATGGCAATGGAAAAAGCCGGGCATTATCAAAATTTAACTGGATATATTGATCACGTCACACATCCTCAATCTAAAGCATCGGGCAGTGATACAAGTAGATATTATCAAAGCAATTTTAAAGCATTTAATAGTTGGGCCAAGCGAAACAATATGCAGCAGATTCCAGCTCCGCCATATTTAATTCCCAAGATCGGGCATGTGTGGGGAATACGGGACGCATGGAAGAAGTTTATGAGGAAGATGTCTAAGGATAAGAAATACTGACTTCGATGGAATGCCTAAAAAATATTTTTAGCCCTGCACGGATTTTTGATCGTGCTTTGTCTGCTCTATTTAAATTTGGCTTCCCCTCCATTGTAAATGCTCTAGTTTTTCATTTCAAGGGTTCGACGACTGGACAACTCATTCGTTGGGTAAATGCCGACGGGTTGATACTCTGGCTCAATCCCAAAAATTATATTGACCGCCTTTTGCTTTCTGGTCGGCAGCACGATTCAGAAGTAATTAAAACGCTCCGATCAGAAATACGGCCTAATGATATATTCTGGGACGTTGGTGCAAATATTGGGTACATTTGCTTGACGCTATCTTGTGAAGTGCCAGAGTTAAAGACTTTTGCTTTTGAACCATCGCCCTTAACATTTACACAGTTATTTGAAAATAATACGATCAATGGAAATCTTGTAAACCTCATGCCTTTTGCCTTATCATCCAAAGAGGGGGTATTTCCGCTTAGTGTTAAAGTTAATCGCAACTCCGGGCAAAGCACTTTTTTCCCACAATCGCAATTTCATTACGATACCTGTATTTTTGCGGCGTGCCAAACGGGCGATTCGATTATTGAAAATGGCATCGCGCCGTGCCCCAATGTAATAAAGATTGATGTCGAAGGCGGAGAGTATGACGTTTTGCTTGGATTGAAAGATGCCTTACGCTCACCGCTTCTACGTACAATTATATTTGAAGGTCCCACGTCACAGCAGGATTTAATCGTAAGATTACTTGAAGCTTCTGGCTTTGAACAGCCAATCGCGCTTACTCGTGAATCCCAAACTAATTTTTTAGCTAGAAAATCAGTTAGTCTGAATTGATGTAATTTCATAATTTTGTTAGTTCATGTAATTTTTTAGGGTGGATAGAGAAATGGGTGGCTTGTTCTATAAATATGAGAAATTATTTATTCCACTATCCAACAGTGAGGGAGTGGCTGAGGAGTCAACTTAACTGGCATCTTTTACCTAAATTCAAAATACTATTAGCACCCCTATTTCGTAAACGCGTTTCTATAAAAATTCGGGGCCTCAAAAACTATAACAATCTAAAATTTTCGAGATTTCCATCACATGTTAAAATAACAGGAGATCACAATAAACTGTGTGTCGCAAAAAGCGCATTTGTTGGGACTATAAATGTAGAGATTAATGGTCGCGGAAACTCTTTGACAATTGCAGATGATGTTTGCCTTGATAATATAAATGTATTGTTTAATGGCGATCATAGCGATATTATAATTGGCAAGCGATCATATATATCACAAGCAACACTCTTGTGTGTAGAATCTAATACCACTATCCATATAGGGAGGGATTGCATGTTAGCACATGGAATTGAGATTCGTACAGGCGATTCTCATGGAATATTTGATCGTCGCTCTCGAGTTCGCCTTAATGTGGGCAAGAAGGTTGATGTAGGGGATCACGTGTGGATAGCAAACGGGGTATTAATTCTGAAGGGTGGTTCAATTCCAAATGGTTGCATAATAGGCGCACAATCCATTGTGACAAAGGCGCTCAATATACAGAATGCCGTTTATGCAGGATCTCCCGTTAGGCTTATCCGCGAGGACATCGTTTGGAGCTGGCATCTCAACCGATTTCCAGACGAAGTAATAATGGATGTGGAGAACTGAAATCTCTTCAAGCACCGCATCAATTTACAACTAATTGATTAGAGGTGTTCCAAGCATCTATAGCAACTAAGCCATGACAATTAACGGCGTGGCACAAGGGGTCGCTAATATACTTGGATTGGGAAGGAATTCGCTGTACTATAACCCATTCCTCAAAGTCTATAATGATGAGGGGAATATTGAAATTCAACAAGGTATCGTACGAGGCAAACCACTGATGATCGCACGGCTTGGTTCGTCAGAATCAACGGCATTATTGAATTATCTCGAGATTCAAGAAATATCAACCAAGCGAGATCTTTGGAATCGCTTTCTTCAACGGGGGCGTCAATTTCATACAACATGGGACTCTAATATATGCTTACGACTTTGCAAAAATGCTGGTTTTTTCCCTAACGAGACAAAGCAAATTGAGGCATTTTGTTCTTTGTATCTTGCACGCATGTCGGACTGTGATATTGCCGGATATTTCCAATTTGTCCCTGGTGAATCCTATTTATGGAAATTGACTTCTCCGAATGTCCTCCTAATTCCTGCCAGCTCCTTAGACCCCTATCTCTATGAGGCACCTTGGTCAGCAGCACTGGCTGGCAAGCGTGTTTTGGTAATTCATCCTTTTGCCGAGTCTATTGCTCAACAATTTGCAAATAATCGAACGAAACTTTTTGAAAATCCGTTGGTGCTGCCTGAGTTCGAACTTAAAACCCTCAAGGCCGTGCAGGCAATTCAGCAAGAACAAACAGACTATAAAACTTGGTTTGATGCTCTCGACTTTATGCAGGATGAGATGACAAAGATTGATTTTGATGTCTGTATTATCGGTGCCGGAGCCTTTGGATTACCTTTAGCCGCGCATGCAAAATCCTTGGGAAAAATTGGCATTCAAATGGGAGGGGCAACGCAAATCCTTTTTGGTATTCGAGGTCGTCGCTGGGAAGTGTATATTCCAGAGGTAGCCAAGCTCTTCAATGAGCATTGGGTGCGCCCTCTCCCTTCTGAACGCCCCAAGGAATACGCCTCGCTGGAACTTGACGGTGGAGCATATTGGTAAGTTGTCTCATGAAAAACCTCCTTTCCAGGCTGCTTCATCGGAATCATCGAGCGGCGATAAAGCCTGTGGTTCTTATTCCTCACGGTCTGTCGCGTGGAACGGTAGCACTTTCCTATATCAAATGGCCATTTGAAGAAGGGTGGGATTCTCCGAAAGCACGCGGGCACACAAACACCTATGAAGTCGTGGCCATGGCGGAAGCATGGTGTGATCTTGGTTTTAGGGTAGAGATTGTAGATTATTCGAATATAACCTATACCCCTCCGAATGATTGCCGAGTCGCTATTGATATTCATAGCAATTTAGAGCGATGGGCCGAGAAGCTGCCTTCTAATTGCGTCAAAATCCTGCATGCAACAGGGCCGCACTGGCTAGATTGGAATCTTGCAGAACTCAATGGACTTGCCGCGATTCGTGATCGTAAAGGCGTAGCATTGCAATCCCGAAGGCAAGTCGAACCCTCTCGGGGCATTGAAGTTGCTGATCATCTGACAGTGTTGGGTAATGAATATACTTCAGGCACTTTTGCTTTTGCCGGGAAACCCTTTACTCGAATCCCACTTTCCTCGGCCTATGAATTCCCGTGGCCGGAAGGTCGTGATTTCTCTAAGGCGAAGCGAAAATTTTTCTGGGTCGCCAGCTATGGCATGGTTCACAAAGGGCTGGATCTTGTGTTGGACGCCTTTGCAGGAATGCCTGAACTGGAACTGACGGTTTGTGGACGACCCGAAAAGGAAGCGGACTTCTTCAATCTCTACCGCAGGGAATTAACAGCAACCCCCAATATTCATCTTCATGGTTGGATTGACATGGCATCATCGGAATTTCAGGAAATGGCCAGAAGTCACGCCTGCATTATTTATCCCTCTAAAGCTGAAGGTGGGGCAGGTTCCGCCATTCATTGCATGCACGCGGGGATGTTGCCAGCCTGTGTGAGGGGAGCCTCCGTTGATCTCGGAGACTTTGGAATCTCCATTCCGGCAGATACGGTAGAAGCTGTCCAAGCGGCGGCTCAACGCATTGCCTCTATGCCGGATGAGGAAGTGGAAACTCGCGCCCGCAAGGCATGGGAGCATGTGAGAAAGTTTCATACGCGAGAGGAATTTAAGAAAAACTATCGCACTTTCGCTGAACGAATTGCGGCAAATTTGTGAAAATATCCAAACCATGGGCAACACGACTTTCTCGATGGTATGACCAATGGTTGTGCCGACAGGAGCGCGTGCAACGTCAAGCGAAACATGGCGAGTCACGAGTGCGTCGTGAAGACGCTATCTCCGTTGCCATAGCGCATTATAATCGCGGCAAAGAGGCTTACCGCCCGCTTTACAACCTTCTCGATCATCCGTTGGTCGGGGAGGTTGTTTTTTTTGATGATGGGTCTGCAGAAGGCGAGTTTGCGGCATTGAAGAAAGCGGTGACAGACCTTGGTGCAACTGAGAGAGTTCGGATCGAACGGCGCGAAAAAAACCGAGGGGCACTGCAAACCAAACTGGACGCCACTGCTGCCTGCCACTCGGAATGGGTGCTCATCTTGGATTCTGATAACACGGTATTTCCCAGCTATCTGAATGCCTTGGCAGAAATTAAGAACAAAACCCCGGAGACGATTTATTGTAGCCCGTTTGCCTTTCCCTATTTTTCTTTTAAGCCGCTGGCGGGGCGCATTTTGGATTTTGATGCCTGTTGCGAATTAACGCGCTCGGGTCTGCTGCGTCAGTGCTTTATCATCAATGATGGAAATTATTTAGTGCATCGTGAAACTTATTTGAAACAGATCACACCACTGGCCACTATGCGCTCCGATGTTGCAGACGTGATGGCTGTAAATTACGCATGGCTGTCAGAAG
>JAJTYZ010000126.1 GCA_021463515.1 Chthoniobacterales bacterium
CCCGAGAACTCAATTTTACTCGCGTCGTCCATTGCCGATACCGAGGGCCAAGCACTGCAACTTTACCACGCCCTCGAAGCGATCAATCATGCCGTCCGCGCCGATGTGTTTGAGGGAGTAGTAATGAAGCGAGGCGGGAGCGTGTATCCTGTGCAATTGAGGAGCGCGAGGGAGGAATGTCGGGCTTGGGTGAAACATCGGTTTTTGGTGTGAGGGGCTAAAGCAGTTCGTTGCGGATGACTTTTCGTAAAAATTCGTCAAGGCCGTCAGGTGATGGAAGCTCTGTCTTCAACGATGGGATAACAGCCAGCCTCGTTAATTCTTCTTCGAGAAAGTTACTGATGACGGGAATTCTCGGAGCGTGATCAAGTTCCTCACCACGACTTTTGCGTTCGACAAGATTGATAATGGCATCCTTTAACGAGGAATCCTCAAGGGTGGCTTGCACCAGCTCCATGAATTCCATGGGCACCGCGCCACGTTCCTGTTCAATCCAACGACAGGCGCAAACGGGGCGCAGGGCATAGAGGTATTTTTTGAGGCTGACTATCTCGCGCTGAAGATAGCGGCTGAAGTTACCCTCAGCCATATGCAAGTAGTGTCGAAAACATCGATCAGGGCTGTAGTAGGTGCTCGCCACACGCCGCATGGCCTTGGTGAAAGTCGTATCTTCGATGTAGATGATTGGTGAACGAAGCCACTCCAACAAAGGCGGGTTTGATTTTTGTAGGAGACCGAGTGCTTTGCGTATATCCCATCCTGCCGCGTCAATGTCCCCCTCGAACATGGCTTCAATGACATCCCGCCTGATGCCAACCGTTAGGTACCAGTCCTCTTCATGCGCATAGATAAAGCGTACGTCATAGTCGCTATCCCTCGAAGCAAACCCCCAAGCGCGACTGCCGGACTCGACGGCCAGCAGAATTCTGACGCGATGTGACGCCGCTAGATGATTTAAGGCTGAGCGAATTTTCTCCTCCATGTTTGTCATGCACGTTGCCTGATTGCCACGGAAAAGCCCACCTTGGATGAGAAAGAAAATTGGCCATCTCTCCGCACCCTCAACGCACCTTCTTCCGCGATGGCACGGCGCGGGTTAGTAGTGTTTACGGAGATAGCGAAACAGCATGGAACCACTGTCATCCTTGGCGATAATCAAGTCTTTGTGGAGAGATATCCTTTCATACTGCAAAGGCAAAACAGTATCTCCATTCTCTGTAAGAAGCCCTACCAATCCTCTATCAATCAAATGAGGGTTGCCTCCAATTTTCGCCTCAAAAAGGAACCCGCCATCAAAGTTCCTCAGATTATCATAAATGGATTCGATGATGATCTTCTCATCCAGAGTCATCAGACCACATTTCTCGCCTTCTTTAAAAATGATTTTATTGCAATCAAGTAGCAACCCATCCCATGCGATATTGTACTTGCAGGGCACAATTTCCTTTCCCTGTTTATCTACGGCACCTGCGAATGTGTTGCCGTCCAGCGTTTTTATAGATACCTCGAAGTAATTCTTGCGTTCCCACAAAGAGGAGTAGATCGAGGGCCACAGCGGCATTCCTGCTGCGTCAATGATTTGCTCGATTTTTCTTCCAAGTTTCTCGCTAAATTTTTCGACCTTGAATGTTCCATCCTCACGAAGATCAATGTCGGAGAATTGAGGTTCTAATAAAACCCGTTGATCAGGGATACTATAAATCCCCAATCGAGGATTATCGGGATCGTCCCATTTGTTTTTTTCATAAAAAGTGAAGCATCCGTTTGCAGTAATTTCATAATCTAAGTCCGGAAAAATCGGTTCAACTACCCAGTTCCCGGAGGTGTCAATAATCCCCCATGCCCCCTTTTCCCATCCGCCGAAATGCGCTTGAAAATAGCTTGTGTCGTGCGTCTCGAAATCCGTTTTCCAAAAGCGCTTAATTTCATCGAAGATACACGGTACTACTTCTTTACCGGTCTTGTCTATAATGCCCCACAACATTTCCTCTGACCAGTAGCCGCCGATTTTATATTGATTGTTCCACCTTTCATCACGCGTCCATTCGCCCCTACAAACCAAGGCTCGACCGTCCTCAAAATCATAGGCGAAGATGTAACGTGGAGAGATAATCTCCTTTCCTGTAGCGTCCACGAAGCCCCACCAACCTGCTTCATCGCCGTGGTCGGAATAATAAGCCAGCAAGAAATTTGAGAGATTCTTCTGGTTCATATCTGAAACACGGAACATTCCATCCGAAAAATCTCGCAAATTATCGTAATCGGGATATGATCCATCACTCGGTCGGACGAAGAAATGTTCCTCCCCCTGCCGATCTATAAAAAGGGATTGATACTTCTTCTTTTTTTTATCCCACTTTTGCGCTAAGGCGAATCCATTATGGAATTCATTTGCAAAAGCATACTGTGGCTGGACAACAAAGTTCATCTCGGTATCAACGAAGCCATATCCCTGCCCCGGTAGAGCCACACGCGCCAGCCCTTCGTGGAAGTCATCTATAGAAGAAAAATTTAATTTTGTAGCTCTTGATCCATCTGGACGAGCAAAGGTGGAAAGGCTGTTCTTTACGTTGAACGCCTTACTTCCAGGTAAAAGCACTTTCAGCAAATCCGTCTCCGTATCCCTCCACACAGAGCATCCGGGCCAGAAACTGATTTTTCGCAGGGTGAAATTCTCATTTTCAAACGCAAGTTCATCCAATAAGACGGGGTCAACTGGATACGGCTTTTTTTTCGAATCTGCGGGCGTACTCATGAAAAGTGGCTTTGCAGGGTTGCGAGTCTGCGGGGGGTGAGAAGAATTTCGTTGGCGGTAGAAACTCCGTTTGTAGATGTGTGGTTCATGGGGAAAAACATTTCAAACTTTCAGTAGAAAGTATCGCAACACCTCGAAGTTGACAAAGAATACCGATCATTTCTTTGCACCCTCAACGCACCCTCTTCCGCGATGGCACGGCGCGGACTGCTAGGTCGAGGCTTAGGGCGGTATGAAAACACAACCAGAAAAGACAGTCGCTCCGGTTCCCGCAGCCGGAATTAAGCGGATTAACCTTGCGGGAATTGCCACGAAAACGCCTGCTGGCCGCAGCACGAAAGCCTATCCCGTTTTGCCCGATGAAGACGGGCAGGTGGCTGCGTTAGTCGAGGGAATCCTGGACAAGAGCGAAGAATTGGAGGCTATCGAGGGAGCACTGGAAATTGAAAAGAGCGAGCTAATCGCTCTCGCCAAGCCCTTCTATTTCACCCACCACGCGGGGCAGATGGCGGTGGCGTCGTCCATCGAAGCACGGGCGGGAGAGAAAGTTGTGAGGGTTGGGTTTTCCAATTCCTACCGA
>JAJTYZ010000127.1 GCA_021463515.1 Chthoniobacterales bacterium
ATCACGGCACCCCCATCCTCATAGAAGGCACAAGCTACCGCATGAAAGACCGCATCGAATCCGAATAAAATAACTCCTTCCTCACTTCATCCACCCCCCTATTTTCCGCATCCGCTTTTCAAACCGTCCAAATCATCCGCCATTCGCATCGCCGCTCGCACCAAGTTGGTGGGCGCCACGCGAGCGCATTATTTTCGGCTGCTTTACGCGCTCCTGTGCCTTGCCATTTATGCAAATGTTTGGGGGCAGGGATGGCAAGGGAAGGGCTTTCCTCTTTTTCTCCTCAGCGGAATGATCGGCATTGCGCTGGGCGACTTTTGCACGTTTCAGTCCTTGCGATTTATCAGCCCACGTCTCGCCGTGCTCGTGGTGCAATGCCTGTGCGTGCCTTTTGCAGCGTTGATTGAATGGGTGTGGTTGGGAACCGCTCTCACCACGTCGCAGATCACGGGAAGTGGCGTGATTTTGCTGGGAACAACTTTGTCCCTACTTCCGGGAATACATCTCCCAGGCGTCATGCGATCCATTCTTCTCGGCGGCGCCTTGACAACATGTGGCTCCCTATTTCAAGCCATTGGTGCCGTGATCACACGCCGAGCCAATGAAATTAATTTGGCGGATAGCCTGATACTCGATGGTATGTCAGCCGCCTATCAGCGCATCTGCGGTGCGGTGATTCTGATGTCCATTATCTACGGACTTATTCGCATGACATCATCGAAACAACCGACGCAGGAGAGTAAAACATCTTTGCAACAATGGAGACGAGCTATTCCATGGATTGTGGCCAATGGGACAGCGGGAATGGTTTTAGGAGTGGCCAGTTTTCAGTGGGCACTTATGAAAACTCCCGCCGCGATCGTCCTCTCAATTGTCGCCCTGACGCCGCTCGTTGTGATCCCTATTGCATGGCTTCTCGATCGAGAACGCCCCAAGTTGTTATCCATGATTGGTAGCATCATAGCCGTAGGTGGGGTTCTCATTTTGACTATGGCACACTAAGTCCGCCGGTGATGTATATTAAGAGCGTCGGCGTTGCCTTCGGGTACCGCGCCCGCCTCGGGTGCCGTTTCCCGCGCCTCCGCAGGAAACATCGGGAATCAAACGAAGCTCAGTCCGCGAGGGCGCGGACTGATACAGCCGAGGCGGCTGTGGTACCCTACTCAGAATTTGCACAAACTGCTTTTGGCATTTTCCCCCTCCGCGTCTCCGTGCCTTCGTGAGAGCACTTCGGAAAAAATACAACAAGCATTATGTCTTTTTGACAGGAACGGCTTTAAATCGCCCAATCTCGGGAAGTTTGCCAACGAGCGGTTGTGCGTAGGTAACGAACGCGGGAGTCACATCATTTCCTGCTTTGTTGATAAATTTGTCCGGCATGTGACGGGTTTCCTTGGAAACTTTTCGCAGGGCGACAAGTCCATACACCGGTGCGTATTTTTTCCCGGGCTTACGATTGATTGTTACCGAACCACTTTGTGATTTGCCTCCCGTCGCATGACGAACCGCAAGAGTTCCAACATGGCGAGCTTCTTGACTATCCACGGAGGAAGCCACGCCGGGGAAGGAGCGCTGCAAATATCCAAAGGTATCCACGCGAACGCGCGAAATGTTCGTTTTGTTTTTAATGACATCGGAAAGCAAATCGCCAAGGGCGCCGGAGCCGCTCAATTGAACATTCCCGTGGGAGTCCACTTCCTTGCTGAGTTTCGCCGCAATCGCCACGCCGTTTTTATCGCAAATTCCCTCGGAAACCGCCACCACACAACGACCGAGCTTTTTATAAACAGCTTCCACATCTTTCGCGAACCGGTCTTCGTCAAAAGGCCGCTCCGGCAGATAAATCAAATGCGGACCATCATCGGGATACACGCGTGCCAATGCAGAGGCCGCTGTGAGAAAGCCCGCATGACGCCCCATGACGATATTGATTTTCACGCCGGGGAGGGCGCGGTTGTCGAGATTGTCGCCCATGAAAGCTTGCGCCACAAAACGCGCCCCG
>JAJTYZ010000128.1 GCA_021463515.1 Chthoniobacterales bacterium
ATTTACCCGTTTTGAAAAGCTTGATGAAATGTTCATAGCATTTATTATCGTTGCTCTGATATATCAAGCTATTTTACATTAACAGGCTCTAGAGTGAAGTTTTTCGCGTCCATGCACGCGTCGCCATTTCCCTCGCTTTCTGGAAATCCATTTCGGTATTTTTGCATTTAAGAGACCCAAAAACATCGAGAAGGGCCGGGCTTAATCTCCAAAGTCTGACACGCTTCGCGAGGACTGGTTATCTGCCCTTTGCTGGTGAGCGTGAATGGAATCATGCTCATAGCCTTACCATAAGATTATATCTTTGCTCTCCAAAAAAACCTTACTTTTCGAAAAATGAAAGGCGAAAGTTGAAAACTTCCGCAATTCATGGTGCAGCTTGCTCCTCCTTAATAACCGCAACTTCATCCCCTTGTAATTCGAGTTTCACGCGGGCCAGACCCTTTTCGAGGGTCGAAGAAACCTCTCGCCGAAGGGCATCTTGCGTTCCTCCAAAAATGCGAACCTTCAGCGGAAGATTGCGATGGAAATGGTAAACACCGCTGTTGAGTGTCACGATTTTTCCTTTGTCGAAGCCAAGGGAGCCAGCCCATACCTTTTGACATTTCCTATCTTCTGTATCAGTCGCCTATACCTTTTCTTTTTTTTGTGGGGGCGATAGACATGCCTTTGCCGAGGGCTTCGGCGGAGGTGGCGTGTGGGCGGATTCGGTGGTGACGATGCTGTCGGCACCTAGCGGTCCACCGAGTGAAGGTGCAAAATAATCTATGGTCACGGGCGTTCCCAACGCGATGATGCGGAAAAGATCGGTGGCGGTTTCCTTTTTAAGACGTATGCAACCATGCGATGCTGGTCGCCCGGGCACATAACCCACATGTAGCCCTATGCCGGTCGGCGTGATGCGCATCCAATACGGCATGCGCGATCCCTCAAACTGCGCACCCGCCGGAACAATATCCGTTCGCGTGTCCGCATCGGCAACGAGTGTTTCGCCGGTTTCCGAAATGATGCGACCGTAGAGATTGGACGCGTAGTCTTTCCTTTTATCGAGAACCTTAAAGCTCCCTCGTGGCGTTGGATGACTGGATCGCCCCGTAGCTACGGGAAAATCCATGGCAACAGCGCCGTTGACGAGCAGAATTCCGCGCTGTTCACGCAAGGCGATTTCCATGGCCGTGTTTTGCGCCGTGGCTTGGGCAAGAAGATTCAAATGCCGATATGTTTTTTTGCGCCATCCCACCTGCTCTCGAAATGTGGCGTGGGCTTTTTGATACTCCGTCATTTTTTGACGAGCGGAACCACCCCATGAATTTTTTAAGGTCGAACACCCCGACAAAAGCAACAGTCCCACAATCACCAAAACAATGTGATTACGAAATCGCCCGAGGAAGGAGAAATTCATATGTGTAATTCCATGTCTTTTACTCGCCCTTTCCGTTGACGGCGAGTGTGATTCTCGGCTTCAAAAAAAAATTCCAATAGCGTTTTGCTCCAAAAGCAGTAGGTTCTCCTCGCCATGCGACATAGCGCGACTTGGATGGCCAAACTGCTGTTTATGCTTGTGTCCGCTTGTACGTGGCACAAAGCACCTATGCCTGCTCCGAGCGTCAGCATTCCTACAAAGCACGGGGAATTTTCCGTGCAGGTTTTTGCACCTTCCGACGAAATGAAAGCACTCGTTGTTTTCGGGGCGGGCGATGGTGGCTGGTCGTATTTTGAGGATAGAATTGCACGGGCTTTGGCGGCGGAGGGCTATGCGGTCGTGGGCTGGGACTGCCGCGCTTACGCGAAATTAGGTTCCTACAGCCAACAGGATCTCGCCGTTGATGTGAATACGGCCATCCAAAAAGGGCAGGCATTTTTGAAAGGCGAACAGAGCCCCATCGTGCTCGGTGGATGGTCCACAGGAGCGGAGCAAATGATTGCTGTCGCCGCTTCACCCCATCGCCCCAAGGAAACCACAGGGCTGCTTATTCTCGCCCCTGGAGAACGTGGAAGATACGGCATCACGATGACGGATTTGCTCGGATTGACACCACGGGGGCCGGATACCTTTGCCCTCGCGGATATGGCTAAGCATTTGGAAGGATTGCGAGTCGTTCAGTTCCATGGGGAGAAAGACATGTTGGATCAGACGAGCTGGTTAAAAAAACTCACCGCGCCGCATCATCTCGAAGTTTATCCCAACGCCGGACACGATTTCGACGGTGCTTCCTTGGCATTTTTGGAGCAACTGTGTCAGAAAATGGCATGGCTCATTCATGGTTGAAGCCACTTCTCAACAGGCGTTGCCGCACGCGAGCAGCGCGGCGCGGCGGAGTCGCGTACCGACCATTCTCGCTCTTGCGGTGGGGTTATCGGGCGTCATCAATGTGTGGGAAGGAATATGGAGCAAGCAATTTACTTTTCTTGAATGGATGGAGGAATTTCTTCCCTTCGATATTTCGCAACATGGGCGCATGCTTCTTTTTTGCGGCGGCTTATTTTTGCTTCTTTTAAGTCGCGGACTTTACCGTCGTAAACGCGCCGCATTTCTTCTCACCTTTGGTCTTCTTGCGCTCAGTCCCCTCCTCCACCTCAGCAATGGATTTAACTGGCACCACGCCATCGCTCAGCTCTTCCTCGCCGCCGCATTGTTCCACTGGCGTGCTGAGTTCCGCGCTCTTTCCGACGAATCTTCCGTGCGTTGGGCCGTCGTCATCACAGCGGCCATGCTCGCTCTGCTAACCGTATTTGGCATGGTCAGTTTCCATACTTACGCAGGGCAAATTTCTGGTGAGCGAACCTTTTGGCGCGATTTACAATGTTCGTTAGAACTTATTTTTCTGCAAAGTACGGACACCCTTACTCCCGAAGGTTCCCATGCGGAAATTGCCTTTCGTTCCATCAGCGAGGTGGGTGTTATTTTTGGAATTACGGCACTGTTTCTTTTTCTGCGTCCCGTTCTCCCGCACCGCAGCACCAGGCACGGGAGACAATGTGATAAGGCGGCAAAAATCATTGCGGAGCATGGAAATGATCCTCTCGATGAGTTCGCCCTCCTTTCCGATAAACGGCACTTTTTCACTACTAACGGAAGCTCCATGATTTCGTATGCGCTCTGGCGGGATGTTGCGGTGACATTGGGCGATCCCGTAGGACCCCCGCAGCAAGCGGGGACGGCTATTGCCGAATTTATCAACTTCTGTTCCGAGCAGGATTGGCATCCCGTCTTTTATTTGGCACGTCGTGATTATCTCCACGCTTATCGCAAAGTGGGATTTCGCATTTTTAAAATCGCCGAAGATTCACGCATCAATTTGTGCGAATTGACGCTTGCCGGACGCAAATTCCAAGGGCTTCGCACAGCGCATAACAAGCTCGAAAAACTAGGTTGGAGTATTCAATGGCTCGAAGGGAAAAACCTTCCGCCGGACACCCTGCGTGAACTGAATATTATTTCTTCATCATGGCTTGCAGCACGAGGTGCCATTGAAATGACTTTTGATCTTGGTTCTCTCGCGCCGCCTTCACTTGAACCCGCTGATATTGCCATCCTCCATGATGCCTCCGGAAAAGCACTGGCTTTCGCGACCTGGCTTCCTTATGCGCAAGCGCAATGCCGCTCTCTCGACATGATGCGGCACGAGCCTGCCAATCGTAACGTGATAGACACCCTCATTGTAGCGTGCTTGCTCGACTATCGCGAACGCGGCATTACGGAAGTCAGTCTCGGCAATGCACCCTTAGCCAATCTCGATCAGCGGGAAATGGACAGTCTCGAAGAAAAAGCCGTACGCCTGCTCTACGAGCGATTTGATCAATACTATGGCTACCGTTCGCTTTTCGAATTCAAAAACAAATTCCATCCACAATGGAGCGGACGCTATCTCGCCTACCGTGGTGTCCCTTACCTTCTGCCTGCCATGGCTGCCATCGCACGTGTCCATCTTCCGGCAGGACTCACGAAATTTTTACGTTCGTAAAATCAGGATTACGTAGGCGCGACTTCGTGAGGTGCAAGGGCAACACCTTGGTCGCCTAAGCCGGCTAACGAAAGTCCTGCCAACACCGGTGTCGCGGCAACCATTTCTTTGAAAATTCCTTCGAGAGTGTGAGGAACATCCGCTCCAAGAGCACGAAGTAAGTCCGCTAGAATCTCAACATCTTCCCGCGCCTGACCGGGCACTTGCGTGGCACGATTGAGACGCTGGATGATGTTTTTGATATTGATCATCGAGCCACGTTTTTCGGCAAAACCGGCACTGGGTAAAATCGCCGACGCATGCCTCGTTCCAATGTTGGGCAAAATATCCAAGCAAACGAGGTGCGGAATCTCCGCCATTTCCTGCTCGGTGAAACCAAGGTGGCGCGGGTCTTCCCCAAGACACAATAACGCCTTCACGGAACCATTTCGCACGGACGTCGCCAGAGCGTGTGCTTGCGATCCGGGAGGATCGTGCGCCACTCCCAACAACTGCGCTCCCTTGGTATTCGGGTTTCCATCATCACACACAAGAATCCCATCAGCCTCCTGCGGACGCGGCACCACATCGTGCAGAGTGATGCCAAGATGTCGCGCCAGCCGTGCCGTGAGCCAAAGTTCCTCATTCGTCATGCGGGCCGAAGCAAGAATCGCCACTTCTCCGCGCGGGAGAGAGGAAAGTTGCCTTGCAATGGTTTCAATGACGCGGGGCCATGTTGATTTTTTCCGTTCGCCCTCCTCGCGTAATTCCGGCTGCGTCAGACGATCTTCACGCTCAAGATAAGCGTAGTTGAGTCGCCCGTGGTCACACATCCAGTAAGAATTCACCGCATCATTTTGACGGGGTGTTTGACGAATTATTTTATTTTCTCGTGCACCGATGACGGTATTGCATCCCGTGCCGCACGACGTACAAATGCTTTTCGTTTCGCGCAAAAACCAAACGCGCATTTTGAAACGGAAGTCTTTACTCGTCAGTGCTCCCACGGGGCAAATATCCACCGTATTAAGCGAGTAATTGCTATCGAGGCGATTCCCGGGATGAACAGTCAGTGTGGTGTAACTCCCACGATTAACCCATCCGAGAACATCGTCGTCGGCAACTTCCTGCATAAAGCGCACGCAGCGCGAACACAGAATGCAACGTTCATCATCGAGAATGATGTGCTTGCCAATGTCCACACGCTTTGGCTTTTTGACTTTGTTTTCGAGAAACTTCGATTCGCCTTCTCCAAACTCGACGGAAAATTCCTGCAAACGACACTCTCCTGCCTTATCGCAGATGGGGCAATCAAGCGGATGATTGATGAGCAAAAACTCCAACACTCCTTTGCGGCAATCTTCCACGAGCGGCGAATCGGTTTTCACGGCCATCCCCTCGGAAACTTCCAAGGCACAAGAAATCTGCGGACGTGGATTCCATGCGATTTCCGGACGTCCATCTTCACCCAAAATCGGCTGACGATTGGCGTCCATTTTAGGTGCTCCAAGTTCCAATAAACACATGCGGCAATTCCCGGGCGTGCTAAGTGCGGGGTGATAGCAGTAGTGCGGAATAAAATGTCCGCTCTGCATGCAAGCCTCGATAAGTTTCGTTCCCTTGGGGAACTGACGCCATTGGCCGTTGATCTGAACGTTGATCTGTGCGGTGCCGGGTACTGTTGCGCTCATGAATCCAAATAGTGACCCTACACCATGAATGGATTGTGTTCACGGAAAAAGGCCAAAGCATTTTCTGTCATAATTCGCGTCGCCCTTTTTCCACTGAAAATAATCGCGGGGGAGACGCCCTTAATTCGCCGCATCCGATTTTTTGGCCGCTTTAGTCGCAGCACGTTTAGCTTTTGCCGACCACAAACCGATACCGCTTTCTTGCGCTGCGGTCTGGGCTTTGTCGAGATGGTTTAAGTAGGAAAGAAGAACATCTTCCCTCATGCCATAACTACGCGCCAACCCTGCTTCAATGAGACGCATGCCAAGGTCTGAACCATCGGCCAGCGTGACTTTGGCGAAAAAACGGGGCTGCTGACTATTGCCTTTGGCATCCACCCACTTTGTTTCCACCGTGAATGGGTCTTGCAAAAGTTTTCTGGTGAATTCTGCGGCTTCCTGTCCGCCCGCCAGAATCGCCTTCTTCGTCGTGGAAAAATATTTCTTCTGCTCATTCACGCGCTCAGGAAATTTGTCATCCGTCTCCGGCGCATCCACAGCGTAGAGTCGAAAAACCTGATCCTGATTTTTGGCTTGTACGTGAAATGAATCTCCATCGAGATAACGATTTTCTATGAGGCGACAATCGGAAATTGTTTCCCACGGCTCTGCCTGCAAAGCACACGAGCCAAAAAGAAAAAGCCCACCAAAGACGATGACACTGCGTAATTTCATATCTTCAAATAAAAGTAAAAGTGGCCCGCATAAATAGCACGAAGATAAGACGTGGTTGGAAAGGTTCCGGATCGAGGGGGGGATCACATCCGCCTCGGGTGTCGCCGCCGGTGCCCTCGCTGGAGGCATTGTTGTAAAAGCCACGTAATTTCAAGTGCCGCGCGAGGGCGCACGACACGACACCCGAGGCGGGGGTGGTACCCTCCCGAAAATCCGAAACCATCGAAAGGATCGCAACCCCCACCTTATCTTCGCGCTATTCCTGCCGACCCTTGACCCCATTTCAAAGCCTTGCAGGAATCCGTAAAAGCCTGACCACCGGATAGGTAATTCCGCTTGATATTGCCTCAATATCAGACCAGTCTTTCAGACTAGTCTAAGAATTATGTCTGCCATCGCAAAACTCGAAGTCGGCTCCTACGAAGCCAAATCTAGGCTCCCCGAATTGCTGGGCTTGGTCGAACAGGGACACACCATCACCATTACCCGCCACAAGCGAAGCATCGCCAAACTCATACCTATCCACGAATCGGTTGCCGATGTGGTCGCCGCTCTGCGCGAACTGCGTGATCGCCTACCCGCCGGGAGGGAGAATAATAGGGAGTTGATTGGTGCTGGCCGCCGCATCTGAGTATGTCTCCTCTTGTTATTGACGGCTCAACCGCTCTTGGCTTCGTGCTCAAAGACGAGGGGGACGCAACAGCCCTCACTGCGCTTGCAGAGGTCTCCAATGGACGCAAAACACTCGTGCCTGCCCATTGGTGGGTCGAGGTCGCAAACGGCCTGATCATGGCCGAACGCCGCAAGCGGACGACACAAGCGGACACGGCGGAAGCCATGTCCCTGCTTGGCAAATTACCGATGGTGACGGACATCGAGACCGGCGTCCACGCGCTTGGGGAAACACCCGCACTGGCGAGGCAATACGGACTGACCATCTACGATGCCGCCTATCTGGAACTCGCAATGCGCCACGGAGCGACGCTCGCAACGACTGACACGGCGCTGGCAAAGGCCGCAAGCAAGGCGGGAGTTGCTATCCTCTCCGTCCAATAAGTGGAAAAGGTACCAGCATGAATAGCACGAAGATAAAGAGTGGTTGGAAAGGTTCCGGATCGAGAGGGGGATCACACCCGCCTCGGGTGTCGCCTTCGGTGCCCTCGCCGGAGGCATTGTCGTGAGACCACTCAACGCTGTGCCTTGTGAGGGCGCACGGCACAACACCCGAGGCGGGGGTGCTCCCCTCCCGAAAATCCGAAACTATCGAAAACATCGCACCCCCCTATCTTCGCGCCATTCTGATCCCTCTGGACTCCCCAAAAAACGTGCATTATGCCACATTCGGTGTAGAATATCCTCATGCGCACATTTACTGCCGTCGTCGAGAAATGCTTGGAAACTGGGCTTTTTGTTGGCTTTATACCCGGATTTCCCGGAGCCCACACTCAAGGCGATAGTCTTGACGAGCTACGGAGCAATCTTCAGGAAGTCATTTCCATGCTCATGGAAGACGGGATGCCTGAGTTGAAATCAGAATACATCGGGACTCAGCTTGTCACAGTATAACTATTATGGCTCGTGTTCCCGTCCTCAAGCCGCATGAAGTCATGCGGACATTAAACAACCTCGGCTTTTCCCAGATACGCCAGAGAGGATCACATTGCTAATTTCGCCATTCAGATGGCCGTCAAACCACTGTTCCTGATCATCGTGGCAGAGATGTAGCACCACCCCTCCTTCGTCAAATCGCCAAGGACATCGGGATGACAATTGAAGACTTCATTGCCAACAGGTAAAGAGGCCGAGCAAGATTTGAGGAGAAGGCGAGAAGAGCTACGATCCGAATAGCACGAAGACAAGGCGTGTTTGGGCAGAAAAACCTCGGCAGCCACCTTCACAGGGCTTCGGCGCGCCAAGAGATGCCGATGCCACATTTTTTCGCTTTTTTAATGCGCTGTCCCCTAGAGCTTGCCCAATGTTCCCAACTTGATCGCGAAGCTTGCAGGAGAGTGAATTTCCACACCTTCGATGATTCGACCGTAGAGCGGGCCAAAATGCGTCTTGTCGCCGGCGAGAAGAACATTGTATCCCCACCCTCTGCAGCGCGATAGTTCTCCCATGAGCGAGATTATCTTCGAGGTAACCGAAGATGAAGTTGACGGCGGTTACATCGCCACCGCCCTCGGTTATGCCATCGCCACGCAGGGTGAGACGATCGAGGAATTACGGGAGATGGTGCGCGATGCCGTGAGCTGTCATTTTGGCGACGGTACGGCTGGTTCAGCACCGAAAATTATCCGTCTGCACTTTGTGCGGGACGAGGCACTGGCCGTTTGAAAATTCCACGCAGCATCAACGGATCCGACCTCGTCCGCACCCTGCGCGTGCTTGGCTATGAACGGGTGAGGTAGGCAGGCTCTCATATCCGCCTCACCACAACGATCAACGGCATCCATCACGTCACACCGTCCCCGCACATCGCCCCCTCAAGGCTGGAACCCTTCTCGGCGGCGTACTGAAGCCTGTAGCTGTGCACCACAAACTCACCGTTGAGGAATTACTTAAAAAACTCGACTTGTAATCGTTGATTCGGCGTTTATGGCAATCCATGCCCCATTTTTTGCATTTTTCTAAACAGGCCGCACCAGAGGAATATCAAGAAACCATGACCTCATTTGCTGCAAAGTGTGGTGCGCTTTGGGTGACCGGCGACAGTTGACGAACCATGAGAGCGAGTCTGCATCCACTCCCGCCGTCTGTCAAGAATTGTTGACTGACCCCAATGGCCCGCTCTTCTCACAGCACTCCCCGAGCGTCCGCAAAAACCTGCGCCGACCCTCGTCATCCTCCGAATCCGTTCGCCACGATCCTCGCGGCACATAACGTGATAAAATGCTCCAGCAAACTCAATGCGCGGTTGACGAGCGACGAGAGTAAGCCTATTTTAACCTCCACCATCTGTCAAGAATTGTTGACTGACCCCATTGGCTTTCCGTGAATTTGAGCGAGGGTGCTTGAGTCAAATTCATACGGAATTACGAGCGTACGCAGAGAAATTTTCGAGAATTTCTGCCAAGGTAAAAATCAATTTCTGGGCTATGTAAATTTTTTTTCGAGTTCAGCCACTCGTTCAACTCGCAAGCTTCGCATCGAACTTAAATCCTCGTTGAGGTAGTGCTACGAATGACACTAAAGGGGCTAAATAGCGAAAGGCAATTTTTGAGATGCTATGAATTTCCGTGTTGTCATTAAGGCATGAAGCGACCTCCGCTTTCCTCCATTTTCCGAAACTCGTTCTGCATGGGTGCCACGTAATAAAATGTGTTAACCAACTCAAGGAAAAATCGAGAGTGGTGAGAGTTTGGGACGAGGGGAGGCGGAAAATCTCTGAAAATAAAGGCGCTGAAATTCCTCCCGTTTCCAGTGCCTGATGGTTCTCCGTTCGGTTTCGCCATTCGAGGCAACCAAGGCCAACCCCAAATCGAACCGGAGAATTCTGCCCGCTCGATTTTTAGGAAGTTATTCTTTGGGATATGTTATATAAACAATAGCGCATCCATCTAATACAGCCGCATCATAATATTTCTTGTATTTTGGAGAAAAAGTATTTCGAGTACAGAAGTAAGATTCTATAATAGCAGCCGAATACCAGCCCTCACTCCGTATTATGCGGCGTGCCAAAGTTTCGGCTTCATGAATACTGCTGTGTTTAATCCAGCAGCGTACATAGGCACCACCATAACAATCAAGCTCGGTCGCGTCAGAAAATGGGTAAGCTTCTATGCCTACGAGAATTATTTTTTTCTGACTATCGTTCTTAGATTTTGGTTGCCGCAGAACTTCCCAGAACTCTAACTGACTTGGGGATAGAGAACTATCGGGTAAATTGGTTCGAGGCTCTGGCTGATTGAAATCGGCAACTTCACCTCGCTTATCATACAGCAACGCACTGTTAATAATGTCATTGACATCCGGTTGTACCGCAAGGTTACAATCTGGCAAATGGGAAAAATATTTATAAAGTTCATATATAAGCTTTTCGCTTATAAGCATTTTTTCTCTTCCAACAACTAAAATATCCCCAATATTCAACTTTTCCTTATAGAAGAATAAAAATTGTAGAGAATTCCAAAAACGAATCATGCGATCGTTAGCATCCTGAGGATACATACGAGCAAACCAACGCTCTAAAAATATATCTTTTGTAACTTCAATGGAATTTGGGTCGTATCTGCCATACTCTTCAAAATCATTTTTCCATTGAGCATAGGTGTAATTAGGTGTGGGCATCAGCGTTGTTAAATGCTAATATATTGCATAGAGCACTTAAGCAGCCCAAGCTTTGAAAAGTTCGTCGAAGGATAAAAAGCGCTTATTCAAATAGCCTTTCCCTTTTTGAAGATACCTCTTTTGAACTGGCGGCGTGAAAACAAGGCGTGGTTCTTCGAGAAAGAGAAATGTTCGCTTGATGTTTTTAGTCCAATCCCAGCCCTCGTGTTTTTTTAACTTAGTGATTTCCTCTTTATTTGCTTTAAACCATGCCTTACCGCGAATGGTTTTTATGCTATCACAGAAATCATCCCAATTATCGATAGTCGTTATTTGTTTTATACGAGAAATATAGCTTATGCCAACATGAATCCCGGGAAGGGTTTTTGCGAGGAACTGACCAAAATGTGGAGCGAAGTAGTTGGCACGCGCAATACGACTATTCTTTTCATACAAACAACCATATAGCCAATTCTTAAGAAAAAGCGTTAGAGTCACAGATTCATTGATTTCACGAGCATATATTTCGACGGATTCGTGTTCTTTAATCATATTATATCTTTCTAGGTAGTTTAAAAGGTCTTCGGCAATAAAGCGAACTTTAGGGTTGGCCTTTCCATTGAGCTTTCGCAGCAATTTGGCGAGTTCTTCCCAATGTACATAACGAATACGGTTTTGGCGCATCTGATTTGTAGAAGCTTGGTGGGAGCTGAGCAACACTGCCCATTTTTGTCCGATATATTTCTTTGCTTGTTTCCATGCGTCTGTTGCATCGATCTTAGCTTCGATAACACCAATACCCTTAGTCGTCTCGACAAGAATATCAGAACGATTCATATCATGATAATTTTCAAGTCTAACGGTTTGAGGGACGCCGGAAAATCTAAATAATTCAAGAAATGGCTGTATATCGAGGGCCATCAAATAGCCAAGCAGTGCGGTAACTCGCGTTTCCTTGATGCCGCCTCCGAACGCACCAGCTAGTGAAGTCACGAGCCCCTCACCTCGCAGGAGGTCGATTCGTTCACTCTCGCCCAAATCAGGTATAAATTTTGTGTTCACGTATTTTACGCTCTACCTGTAAAAAACGAAGCCAGTTACCACTCGGATTTTTAGAAATGTCCCTATTTTTTCCGAAACTCCAAATGATCTTTCTCCACTTCCGCCACGAGGGTGTCGCCTTCGGTGAATTGGCCTTCTAGGAGGGCGGTGCTTAGGGGGTTTAGGATTTGTTGTTGGATGACTCGCTTTAGGGGGCGGGCACCGTACGCCGGGTCGTAGCCTTCTTTGGCTAGGAACTTTTTGGCTTTGTCGGTCAGCTCTAGGCGGATGTTTTGTTGCTCTAGGCGTTTGAGGAGGCGTTGGAGTTGGATTTCTACAATGCTTCCGATTTCTTTGTCGGTGAGGCGGTCGAAGATGATGGTTTCGTCCACGCGGTTGAGGAATTCGGGGCGGAAGTGTCCGCGCAGGGCTTCCATGACGCGGCGGTTGCGTTCGTCCACGGGGAGGTCTTCCATGATGAACTGGCTGCCGATGTTCGACGTCATGATGATGACGGTGTTTTTGAAATCTACGGTGCGGCCTTGTCCGTCGGTGATGCGGCCGTCGTCAAGGACTTGGAGGAGGACGTTGAAGACATCGCCGTGGGCTTTTTCTACTTCGTCGAAGAGGACGACGGAGTAGGGGCGGCGGCGGACGGCTTCGGTGAGTTGTCCGCCTTCGTCATAGCCGACATAGCCCGGAGGGGCACCGATGAGGCGGGCGACGGTGTGTTTTTCCATGTACTCGCTCATGTCGAGGCGGATGATGGCGTTCTCGCTGTCGAAGAGGAATTCGGCAAGGGCTTTGCAGAGTTCGGTTTTGCCGACGCCGGTGGGGCCGAGGAACATGAAGGAGCCGATGGGGCGGTTTTCGTCCTGCAGGCCGGCGCGGGCGCGACGAACGGCGTTGGAGACGGACTTGATGGCTTGGGGTTGTCCGACGACGCGCTCCATGAGGCGTTCTTCCATTTTGACGAGTTTCTGGCGTTCGCCTTCTTGGAGGCGGGAAACAGGGATGCCAGTCCAGGAGGCGACGACTTTGGAGACATCTTCCTCGGTGACTTCCTCGCGCAGGAGTTGTCCGCCACCCTCGGCGGCGAGTTTTTTATTATGCTCTTCGAGCTGGGCGGTGAGATTGGGGATTTGTCCGTATTGGATTTCGCTGGCTTTGGCGTAGTCGCCTTGGCGTTGGGCGGCTTCGAGCTGGTTGCGAAGGTCTTCGATTTGTTCGGCGAGTTTGCGGGATTCGGCGACTTGTTTTTTTTCGTTCTGCCACTGAGCCTTGAGTTTCGAACCGCTTTCTTTGAGATCGGCGAGTTCTTTTTCTAATTTAGCGAGGCGTTCCTTGCTGGCGGCGTCCTTTTCTTTTTTGAGGGCGGCCTTTTCCATTTCGGACTGCATGATTTCGCGCTCGAGTTTGTCGAGTTCGGTGGGCATGGAATCCAACTCGATTTTGAGGCGGGAGGCGGCTTCATCAATGAGGTCCACGGCTTTATCCGGCAGGAAACGGTCGCTGATGTAGCGGTCGCTGAGGATGGCGGCGGCGACAAGAGCGGAGTCTTGGATGCGCACGCCGTGGTGAACTTCGTAGCGTTCTTTAAGTCCGCGCAAAATGGCAATCGTATCCTCCACACTGGGTTCATTAACCATTACGGGTTGGAACCGACGTTCCAAAGCGGCATCCTTCTCAATATACTTGCGGTATTCATCGAGGGTGGTGGCACCGATGGTGCGCAATTCTCCCCGCGCCAACTGCGGCTTGAGCATATTTGACGCATCCGCGGAACCCTCCGACGCCCCTGCACCCACGATGGTGTGAAGCTCATCAATGAAGAGGATGATTTGCCCTTCGGAAGAAGTGACTTCCTTAAGAAAGGCCTTAAGTCGTTCCTCGAACTCTCCACGAAACTTTGCGCCCGCGATCATCGCTCCAATATCCATCGCAATAAGCTTTTTATTTTTGAGAGAATCGGGGACATCGCCGCTGACAATGCGGCGGGCGAGACCCTCGACGATGGCTGTTTTACCGACGCCTGGCTCGCCGATGAGCACAGGATTATTTTTGGTGCGGCGTGAGAGCACCTGCATCGTGCGGCGAATTTCGTCGTCACGTCCAATCACCGGATCAATTTTCCCGCGTTGAGCCAGCTCGGTGAGATCACGTCCGTATTTTTGCAAGGTCTGATATTTTTCCTCGGGATTTTGATCGGTGACGCGTTGTGACCCGCGCACTTCGACCAAGGCTTTCATCAACGCATCGTAATCTGCACCATCTTCCTTGAGCAGGTGCCCTGCGGCATCCGATGATTTAGATAGAGCGAGAAGATAATGTTCCGCACTGAGATATTCATCCTTTAGCTGCGTCATGATGCCTTCCGCTGCATCAATTGTTTTGCGAAGATCGTTGCCGAGATGCGGTTGACCAGACACACCGGAAACCTTGGGGCGACGCGCTAATTCTGCTTGCAGCTTCTCCAACAACCGAGCTGTGGAAGCACCTACTTTTTGCAAAAGGGGAATCGCAACGCCATCCGATTGTTGAAGAAGTGCAAGAAGAAAATGCTCATTGGCAATCTCCTGTTGCGAGAGTTTGCTTGCAATATCCGCAGCGGCATTAAGAGCCTCCTGCATTTTTTGAGTAAAACGATCCGGTCTCATATCACCGGCATTATAGCACTATTTTAACGGCAACCGCATACGAATATATGTGGGAATATCAAGGTCTTGGCCTTCCACCATCGTAGGGTCGAGGTCTTTGAAACGTCCGCGATGAGCGTCATCTAAGGGCAATTCATCCTGCTCAGGGCGAGATGATGATGTGCGCGTGCCTTTGCGATTCGCCGTGTCCTTGGCAGATTTAGCAGCACCCTCGCTGCTAGCTTCATGACTCTCATCGGCCATTTCCTCGGAATCTGTCTCTCCCTCCGCCACAGCCTTCGCCGATGCAGAGGCCCAGATTGTCACCCCCACTTCATCTGTAGCACGCGGATCGGTGGCAACACCGAGAAACACCTGAGACGCACGGCCTACATGACGAGAAACTTCGTTCAAAATCTTCTGCATTTCTTCAAATCGAAGGGAGTGATCGCCGGAAATATGGAGAAGTACATTTCCCGACTCGGTAAGTACTTTTCCCTCGTTTAACAAAGGACTTTGCAAGGCTTGTTTGACTGCAGTCGATGCACGATCGGCACCGTGACCCGATCCATAGCCAAACTGACACCGCGCCTCCGTACTGCGAAAAAGTGGTAAAATTTCGTCAAGGCCCACATGGAAAAGGGACGGCAAGGAGAGCAAGCGTAAGATGGCATGCACAGCATCGGCAAGGATGACGGTTGCCGTTTGCAGAGATTCCACAAGAGGGGCGTTTGCAGCGGCCACGTCGCCCATTCGGTCATTTTCGAAGCAAATCACCGCAGCACATTCCTTCCCAAGTTGAGAAAGGGCAGCTTCCGCCTGCTCACGGCGTTTTACGCCTTCACCGGCAAAAGGCAGGGTCACCACAGCCAACACCACAGCACCGTCTTTCGCTGCTTCTCGGGCTATAATCGGCACAGTACCAGACCCTGTTCCTCCCCCTAATCCGGCACAAATTATCACAATTTGAGCATCCTCACATTCGGCGCGAATTTCATCCAGCTGCTCATGCGCTGCAGCCTCTCCCGTCGCAGGATCGCCACCCGCTCCGAGGCCTCGCACAACACCGCGGCCAATTTGCAATTTGCGCGATGCTGATGATTGAAGGAGAGCCTGCGCATCGGTATGAATGGCGACAAATTCTGCAAAGGCGTCATTTTTCTGCGCCAATACATCGAGCAATCTCAAGCCTGCTCCGCCTACACCAATCACCTTGCAAGAAACGATGGGAGCAATCGGCGTGGTCAAATGTTCGTTGGAGCCGAGAGTTATCATAAGCTTGGAATAATCCTTCCGATGCTGTCGTAAAGACGCTCTAAAATGCTCTTGGGAGCCGAAGCGTCCTGCACGGCCTGAGAATACAAAACCAGTCCAATCGCCGTGGCAAAACGAGGGCTTTCAAATAATGCACTGGGACCCAACATCGGGCGGGCACAAGCCATTCGCGCCGGCACGGCGAAAACATCCTCTGCCAACTTTGCAATGCCTTTCAGATCGGCGGTACCTCCCGTGATAAGAATGCAACCGATAAATGGAGCATGCCGCTCAAATCCAATGCGCCTTTTAAGTAAGGTGAAAATTTCACGCATCCGCGCTTCTGCAATAATGTTCAAAAGGCGACGTTCAATCGCCTCCGCAGAAAACGTAGGGTCATCTAAGGTAATCATACCTCCTACCGTGGTTGCCCCGGGGGACACCTCCGCATGTTCCACCTTCAATTTCTCAGCCAATTTCGTGGGAACGCGCAAACCTATGGAGATGTCATTGGTAAGATGATCCCCACCCACGGCCAAAACCCCACTGCTTCGTACCGTTCCATCCCGATACATAATGTAATCCGTCGTCCCTCCACCAATATCAATGACCAAGGCTCCCCCATCCTTGTCTGCTTGTTCAAGAACCGCGTTCGCCACAGCGACGGAACTCACCGCAATTGTTGTCGCTTTGAGATTGGCCTCCTTCACGCAACGAAGATTATTCTGCACACGAGTTCGCGTACCATGAATAAGGTGGTACTCGCCTTCGAGTTTCCGTCCAATCATCCCAAGCGGACTCGCCACACCTTCCTGACCATCCACATAATACCGTTGTACGATGGTGTGGAGAAAAACATTTCCCTGGGGGAGATTCACGCTAATGGCACTTTGTTCGACATCCTCGATATCCTCCTCCTCAATTTCATCGCGGTCCTCGGGAATAGAAACCCCTCCACGATTATTAAGACTATCAACATGCTCGCCCGTCACCGCCACAACCACATCGGTAATTTCGCGATCCGCCATTTCTTCCGCCTCAGCAACCGTTTCATTAAGGCAAAGCGTAATTTTTCCAATGTCAGTCACCTCCCCCTTGCGTACGCCACGCGAAGGTGATTCGGCGACACCAATAATGCGCAAAAGCCCATCGCTTCCCATTTCGGCGATAATTGCCGCGACCTTGGTCGTCCCAATCTCCAATCCAACATGTAAACTTGATCGTGCCATAACTCAGCGTTTGGATTTCTTTTTGACAACTTCCGGAACCGGCCATGCGGCTGGAACATCACCTTGAAAAGTCACCGGCGTATTACGCTCGGGAATGAGATTAACCGACGCCAATTTCTGCGAAGTCTGGGCAACATGAGTCATGATGAGCTGCAAACGATCGAGTTGTTCCGCGATATTTTGCATTCCAAATGTGTAACGTGTTTGCACATTCTCCCATGCTTCGATGCACCAGCCTTTGCTGATGTCTGCCGCACGAAGAACAACCTCCGGATGATGCCTTTCGGCAGCGCGAGTGAAAAGTTCGAGAGCTGACAGCAATTCCGGCAAATCAATCCGATCTCCCGCACGCCATTGCTCCGTCGGCACACCATAGACGACCGGCAGCTGCAAGCGTCCGGGCAAAAAGGGTGCAGATTTCATCATCACCCCTGCTGCGTCCACTAAGAATGCGGACTCCATGGCGGTCGGGTCTTCACCCGTGTTACGAGGAGCGATCCACGCCACAGGGATGCGTCCTTCGATTTTAATACTCACCGTATCGGGAACAATGCGTTCGACTTTGGCTGTCTTAACTTCAGGAATGGCCGATAACACACGTTGAGCGGACTCGAGATTAAGCGAATAAATATTAACCCCCTCTTTGATGCCCGTCTGCTTTAGCACCTCTTCCCGCGACATAATCCCATCGGTATTCACCTCGATAACGCGCACTTGATATTTGGGATTCGTAAAAATTTGACTCACTAATAAAGCCCTTACCGACATCCCCAAGAAAACAAGCAACCCAATCACTACGGCAATTTGCAGAATCTGAAGCATCAACCTCTCATTGCGGCGCCGACGAAACGTTACGCCGGTTGCAGTAACCTCCAGCAGTTTCCCATCACGTTTCTTCCGCCGCGTCAAACGAGGCCCACGGCGTAATTTTTTTCGGCGAAAGAAACTCATAGTCGAGAAAAGCGTTGAAATGAAAGCCACGCGATTTCTTCACACAGCTCTAAAAATGTCAGGCCCGCTGCGGCGGCAGCCTTCGGTAATAAACTGGTTTCCGTCATTCCCGGAATTGTATTGGCTTCTAAAACATAGGGCGAGCCATCGGCACCCAGAAGAATATCCACACGAGAATAAACTTCCAAACCCAGTGCTCGATGTGCCTCGAGAGCCACTTGACGCACACGCTCTGTCAAGACGTCATCCAACGGCGCAGGACAAAGATAATCCGAAGCACCCGCTGTATACTTGTGTGCGTAATCGTAAAATCCCTCGTGCGGTCGAATCTCAATCACCGGCATCGCGTGGTCTCCCACGACGCCAACGGTCATCTCGCGTCCACTCACAAATTCTTCGATGAGAATTTCGCGATCCAACGAAGCACAATCTTGGAGAGCAGCATCAAGTTCCTCGGGCTGCCTCACGATGTGAACTCCCACGCTGGAGCCTTCGCGAGGAGCTTTGACCACGAAGGGAAGCGGCAGTTTGGGGCGTTCTCCCGCCTTAATTTTTTCCCAACGAGGTGTGGGAACTTTCGCTTGCTCAAAAAGTTGTTTGCTTTTCATTTTATCGAATGCAATGCGGCTGCTTGCGGCTCCTTCGCCCGTATAAGGAACGCCCTTAGCATCGAGAATTGCTTGTAATCCGCCATCCTCTCCAAACGTGCCATGCACCATATTCACGCAAAGTCCCGTATCGTGTGGCAAATGGAAATCAGCACTCTCCATTTCCTGCGGCGTCACGCGATAGCCACCTTGCCGGAATGCTTTGGTAACAGCCGCGCCGGAGCGCAGGGAAACTTCACGTTCCGAACCCGGGCCACCCATGAGTACCACAATATGAAGATGTGCCAAGGAATTCGTCATAATGCCAAGTCCTCTCCAATAATTTGCACCTCTGTTTCGAGACGGATACCGTGCTGATTAAGAACTTCCGCCCGCACTTGCTCGATGAGTGCCAAAACTTCCGAAGCCGTAGCACCACCCTCGTTGAGGATAAAATTTGCATGAACATCCGAAACACGCGCCGCACCAATGTGGCAATTCTTCAGCCCCGAGGCATCAATAAGCCGCCCCGCTTTATCATGCGATGGATTGCGAAATACGCATCCTGCACTTGCGCCGACAGGCTGTGATGCACGGCGCTTCGCAGTGAATTCGTGCGTACGTCGCTCCACCTCACGCACGTTGGAGCGAACCCCACGAAACAGAACGGACATGGCATAATTCGAGCGCAAGAGGGGAACGCTACGGTAGTGAACTTCAAAATCACGCGGCGACTTCTCAAACACATTTCCCTCCGCATCGGCGTACCGCAAAAACTCTACCTGATCTAAAGCTTCCGAGCCCATCGCTCCCGCATTCATGCGCAAACAGCCGCCGACATCTCCCGGAATTCCTTCCATCCATTCGAAACCGGACAATCCCGCCGTGATAGCCGCACCACTCAAGGCCTTCAAACGAACGCCAACGCCCGCGCGAATTTTTTCATCCTCAATCGTAAACTCTCCAAAAACACCTCGACGCAAACGCGCTACCACCCCGCGCAAACCACCATCACGAACGATGAGGTTGGACCCACGACCAATGACCATAAACGGCAGACCTAGCTCATGAGTTTTACGAACCAAATCGCAAAATCCTTCCTCGGTCTCCGGCTCCAACCAAAACTGTGCGGGGCCTCCAACACGCATGGTTGTGTGTTTGGACATCGGTTCATAAAGCCGTGCGATTCCCTCCCCCATAGCCGATTGCAGCAACTCCAACGTTCGCAAATCTGCGGCCAACGCACTTCCTTGTTCGTGAATATTTCCCGCGCCGAGAGTGACCAACATATCTCCCGAACGCAACAAACGTCCCGCTTCCAATCCCGCTTGCTGCCGCTCCGCCACATACAGGACATTCGAACATCCCGAAGCGATGGCTGCATCGGCAATTAATTTTCCCGACACGCCCGGTATTGGCTGTTCGCTTGCTGGATAAACATCTGCCACCACGACGGCATCCGCTTGCGCCAATGCCGCCCCAAACTCCGTACTTAAAACTCGCGTCCGTGTGTAACGATGAGGCTGAAAAAGTAAAATCACACGCCCCCGACTTGCCCCGCGTGCCGCGCGAATGACGGCCGCAATCTCCGTGGGATGATGCCCATAATCATCAATCAAAAGAAAGTTGGATGATGAGTAAACGACTTCAAATCGCCGTTTCGCCCCCCGAAAACTTTCGAGAGCAGCAACGCATTTTGCAAGATCAAGCTCCAGCTCCGCAGCGAGAGCGAGAACCGCCGTTGCGTTAAGAATATTGTGCTCCCCGGGGACATTAAGTTTTACCCGCACCTGCTCCATGCCGCTCTTTTGAAACACGAAGGTTGAAACAAAGTCGGCGGATTCAAATTGTGCATACGAATAAGTGCCGGATTTTCCGTAAGACACCGCATTTTTTCGCGAAGCACAAACTCGCACCGCACCGGCATCATCAGCACAGTAAAAAATCTTTCCGGACGTCTGATCAGCCAGCTTTGAAAAAGCCGCATCAATCTCCGTCAAATCTCGATAATAATCCAGATGCTCCGGCTCGATATTGAGGACGATGGCATGTTCAGGATGGTAAAGCACAAGGGTGCCATCGCTCTCATCGCCTTCGGCAACGAAAAGTTCTCCTCCTGCATCCCAACGCGCATTGGTGCCGAGAATAGGAATTTCGGCACCGACATAATGCGAAGGATGCGCTCCAGCGGCACGCAACACATGCGCTGCCATGGCCGAGACGGTTGTTTTCCCGTGCATTCCACATACGAGAACACCCTTTTTGCCAAGCATCAGCGCAGCCAATGCTTCAGCACGTCGAACCATCGGTTTGTGCAAACGTTGCGCCGCATCATAAGCGGGATTTCCTTCGCGAATCGCGGAGGAATAAATGACAAGCTGAACATCCACCACATCCTCCGCACGCTGCGGCGTGTGAAAATCAAGTCCAAGCGATTGCAAACGGCGAACTTCCCGTGTGTCGGTTTTATCCGAGCCGCTGACCTGATGTCCTAGTGCCAATAACAAAGCCGCAATACCGCTCATTCCCGAGCCGGCCACGCCAATGAGATGAATTTTGCGAGGTGTTCCGTGCAATTGTTCTGCGAGGTCTTTGATATTCATTTCACCGCCTCCTCCAAAACCGACGCTACATTCTCCGCCGCATGGCGCGGTGCCAGTTGTTGTGCAGCAGCGGCCATGGTGGTGAGTGTTTCAGGAGATGTCACCAATCCGCTCAGCAGCGCAGCTAACTTTTCCCCGGTGGTTTCCTTTTCCGAAACAACACGAGCCGCGCCTGCCCGTAAAAAAATTTCTGCATTAAAGCGCTGATGGTCTTCTGCCGCGTAGGGATAGGGAATCAGTATGGACGGCAACCCAAACCACGCAAGTTCACCCAAACTCGCGGCACCCGAGCGCGACACTACAAGATTCGCGGCAGGATAGACATCCTGCATTCGCTCGCAAAATGCCACGACCTTCGCGGTCAAGCCCGCCTCGGCATAAGCCGTGTTTACTAAATCCACACAACGCTCACCGGCAAGATGTATGATTTGGATTTTTTCCTTTTTGAGATGCGAAGCCGCTTGCGTCATGAGCGCATTGATCCCTGCGGCGCCCTGGCTTCCGCCCATCACAAGCAAGGTCATGCAATCCGATTCAAGTCCGAGCATCCGACGTGCTTCTTCACGCGAAGGCACAGAAGATGCCAGCTCACGCCGAATGGGCGTTCCGGTTACGCGTGTTGGCACACGAAGATGCGGAGCACATTCGGCAAAGCCCAAAAGCACCTCGCGGCAAAATCGCGCCGCTAAGCGATTGGCTTTGCCCGGGATGGCGTTGGATTCGTGCAAAAACGCCGGAATACCGCGCCATCGCGCAACCACGAGGGGAGCGATGCTCGTAAATCCTCCCATGCCTAATACGGCATCAGGATGTTGCCGACGAAAGGACGCACCGCTTAGTCGCAGACTTGTGACGAGACGGCGCAAGAAGGCCATGAGCGCAGGAGAAAATAACGAAGGTAATCCGACCGATGGAAGTTTTTCGATGGTCAATCCCTCGCGATTTCCCAATGCACGGGCATCAATTTCTTTTTCCGAAACAAAGAGACCAACATCATGCCCCCGCTCGCGCAAAACCTCTGCTACCGCCAATCCGGGAAATAAATGTCCACCAGTTCCTCCACAGGCAATCGTGAATCTCATGAGCTTCAATACCGCATCGCTACGGTTGCGGTTGGGATGACGTGAGTGCGAGCTTTCGACTCGCGGCGCCCACGAAGATGAATACTCAGCAATATACCGATGAGAAACATCGAGATAGCGAGGTTACTTCCACCATAGCTAATGAAGGGTAATGGCATTCCTTTGTTGGGCAAAAGCGAAGTGGTGACACCAATGTTAATCGCCGCTTGCAGGGTAATGAGAATCGTGATTCCAAAGCCGAGAAGCATTCCAAAACGATCCTTGGAATTCATCGCAATGAGAGCACCTGTAAGCAAAATGAGGAGAAACCAAAACACGGTCAGCAAGGTGAAACGCAATCCCAACTCCTCGCCGATCATGGGAAAAATAAAATCCGTATGCGCATAGGGAAGGTAGAGCATTTTGAGGCGACCATTCCCCAATCCCAGACCCGTCGTCCCTCCCGTGCCAAAAGCCAACAACGCCTGCCATTGCTGCAATCCTTCGTTGAGGCGGTATTTTTCCGGATCCAGAAAGGCTTTAAGCCGATCCATACGCTCTCCGATATTGAAGATGGCAAAGACAAGACCTCCCAATCCAAGCCCTAGTAAAGGCAGCAACCACCGCAATCCCGTTCCTGCCACAAACATCACGGCTAAGGTCGTCAGTCCAATCAGCGTCGTCGCCCCGAGGTCCACCTCAACGACGATCAACGCCATCACCACTCCTACCACCGTGAGGGGAAAAACAAAGCCACGCCAAAATTCCGATGCTTCCTCCTCGTAGCGATGGTACCACCAAGCGAGAAAAAAGAGCACGGCTACCTTCCCTAGCTCGCTGGGTTGAAAACTCGCCACGCCAAGATTCACCCACCGCCATGCACCATTGATTTTCATTCCCACAGGCGGAACAAAACATAATACGAGGGCAACCACCGCTGTCCCAAATATCGCCGGCCAAAGTTTCGCCCACCAACGATAATCGAGCCACGCCGCGCCCACCAAAGCGGCGCTCCCCACGCCGAGCCACATGGCCTGACGTTTGACGAAAAAGTACATGTCACCATGGCTATCCCTCGCAAAAGCACCCGTGCTTAGCAACATGACAATTCCAATCGCCAGCAATGCCAGCACGGAAATAATCAGGATGTAAGCCGTCGTGCGTCGCATGAAAAATCCTCAATGAGTCTTTGCGGGAATTTTTAATACCTGCCCAATTTGTAATTTGCGCGGGTCTTCGATGGCGTTGGCTTTCAGCAATTCATCCTGACTCACGCCAAGTTTCTTCGCGATCGAATAGGGATTATCGCCCTTCACAACCTTGTATGTTGCAGGTGTAGCTCCTGCGGGAACAGTCTCGGCTTTGGTGACGACTTTTGTGGCCGCCGGTTCTTTGGCTGCCACGGGTGCCAGTTTGGCCGCTGCGGGCTGTGTCACCGTTTTCGTAGCGGCTGTTGTGGCTGCCATCAGGCTTCCGCCCATCGCCGGCAATGGCTCATCCGCATCGCCCGGCATCCGTTGGGGCTGGGCAGGAACGGGCTTCGCGGCCGCAACAACCTCCGGTACTGCGGCGGAAGTTTTTTCAACCACAGCCGGTGCCTGGAGTGCTTTTTTCGAAGCGTTGATTTTATTAAACGCATAAATGCCGCCCACGGCGACAATGTGCAGTACGAGAACAACCATGAAAGCATGAGACAACTTCATGTTTGGTTCGGCCTCGTAATATTCGCTTTCGTCAGCACGCGTTGCTTGCGCTGCACTCGCACGAACGATTTTGCGTGATCGAGAACGACCGGCCATTTTAGTGAATAGTGGTATTTTCATAGATATGAGGTTTTTATAGTTGGTGGTTGGTTTTATGGTGGTGATTTGATGTGTGAATTGTTTGAAAAGTTCTCCGCGCTCTTCGTAGCTCTTGAACATGTCAAACGAAGATGTCCCCGGTGAAAAAAGTACCGTGTCGCCCGGCCTCGCTAAGGCACGAGCTTTATGGACGGCTTGCTCCAAACTGCTCACCGAATGGCAGGGAATGACACGCTCCCAATCGCGTGCAATCACGTCGCGCATCTCGCCCATGAGCACCGCCTCTTGGACACGTTCCTTCACCAACGCTGTCAGCGGTGCAAAATCAAAGCCTTTATTTTTACCTCCGGCAATGAGAATAACTCGCCCTGATTGCCCAAGAATTGCCTGCGTGAGAGCATCAAGATTGGTGGACTTCGAGTCATTGATCCACGTCACTCCATCTACCTCTCGAACAAATTCGCAACGATGCGGCGGGGACAGAAACTTTTTAACGCCCGGAATCATTCCTGCCGCATCTGCCCCAAGGCAAAACCCCACAGCAAAAGCGGCCATGATGTTTTCCGCATTGTGCGGCCCACGCAAATGGGTGCTCGACATGGCCAAGAGTGGATGTCCGCGATGGGTAATCATCCCATGAGAACCAAGCGTAAAATCCGCCTCCAACTCGGGTGAGGCGGTGAACTTAATGCGACGTGCCTCTAACCTCGGCAGGCCATTGCGTGCGTTGACGACGGCAAAATCATCCGGTGTCTGACGTTCAAAAATGCGCAATTTCGCAGCGCGGTAGGCCTCCACATCGGGATAGCGATCAAGATGGTTTGCGCTAAAATTTGTCCAAACGGCAACGCGTGGGTGAAATGTATCTGTGGATTCCAATTGAAAAGAGCTGATCTCCACCACTGCGACATCCAGCGAAGCACTGCGAGCCGCAACATCGCTAAAAGGAACGCCGATATTGCCACACGCCTCGGCACGAAGACCTGCGGCATTGAGTACCGCGGCTGTGAGACCCGTGGTGGTTGTCTTGCCATTGGTGCCGGTGATGGCAACGACGGGGCAATGGCACTGACGAAATGCCAACTCAATTTCTCCGAGAATAGGAACACCGGCCTCCATGGGCCTCTGCACAAGCGGTACGGAGGGATCAATTCCCGGACTTAGAACCGCGAAGTCAAAATCCTGCACGCAGCGCAACGCGTCGCCCCCCAAAACGACGCGTGCGCCACGCGAAGAAAGTAATGCTGCGGCCTTACGACGCGGCGCAGGCTCTCCGGAATCCAACACCGTCACCGCAGCACCGCACTCCAGCAACAGTCGCGCCGCCGCCTCGCCGCTCCGTCCGAGCCCGAGAACCGCCGCATGTTGTCCCTTGAAGTTTTTCGTCATGGTAAAATTACCTCAGCTTCAAAGTTGCTAATCCGAGAAGAGCAAACACGATGGAAAGAATCCAAAAACGTACGATGACCGTACTTTCCTTCCATCCGCTCAGCTCAAAATGATGGTGCAATGGCGACATCTTAAAAATACGCCGTCCTGTGAGTTTGAAACTTGCGACCTGCAAAATTACAGAACCGGCTTCGAGAACAAAAACCCCGCCCATCACCGCAAGCAGCAGCTCTTGCTTGCAAGATATGGCGAGAACGCCCAGCAATCCGCCAATGGCCAGCGATCCCGTGTCACCCATAAACACGCGGGCAGGATGACAATTCCACCACAAAAACCCAAGAGCCGCCCCCGTCAATGCCATGCTTACGACCGACAATTCGCCGGAAAATTGAACAAAAGGAATTTGTAGATACGACGCAATTTTCGAATTGCCCGCTGCGTAAGTGAGCACCGCAAACGCAAACCCAATGGTCGCCGTGCAACCCGCCGCTAATCCATCCAACCCATCGGTAAGATTTACCGCATTGGATGCACCCACAATCACCAGCAAATAGAGAACAAATGTGAAGACGCCGAGAAGCTGAACAATCGGCTCTTTGAGAAAAGGAACATACAATTGCGAAGCTTGCGCCGAAAAGGATGGCCCATAGGCAAAGAATGCCGTGATCATCGCAGCAAGGACACACTGCAATGCAAATTTCAACCGGCTGCTAATGCCGTCAGAGGACTTTTTCGTCACCTTAAGGTAGTCGTCCACAAACCCGAGGATGCCGAGATAGACCACGGTGAACATCGCAAGCCAGATCAACGGATTCGTCGGACGCGACCACAGAAGCGTTGAAACAACGAGTGCTCCGAGCAATAACACGCCTCCCATCGTCGGCGTTCCTGCCTTGGAACCGTGCAATTCGTGGAGACGATTGACCTCCTCTTGCGAACGGATGGGCTGACCAAGTTTAAGCGCAATGAGCTGACGAATCACACGATTTCCAAAAACCAAACAAAGCAAAAACGCTGTTATTCCCGCCCCCAGCGAACGAAAGGTGATGTATTGAAAAACATTAAATCCTTTGAGTGCTTCCGATCCGACATCGGCACCGTAATTATGCAAAAGATGAAGATAGTACAGCATTAGGAAAACACCTCCAAGACGCGTTCCATGCGGGCACTTCGACTGCCCTTAATGACCACGGCATCACCCGGGCGGGCCATCTCTCGCAATAAAAGTCCGGCAGCATCCGTATCCGCCACACGCCGCACCTCCACAGTTCCCGCCGCCTCCGCTTCCTCAGCTAAACCTTCCGTCTCCGCCCCCACAGCGATGACCACATTCATCGTCGCCGCTGCCGTGCGTCCAACCCGACGGTATCCTTCCTCCGCATAGCCCCCGAGTTCTCCCATTCGCCCAAGCAATGCAAAGCGCCGACCACCTCCAGGTAATCCATGCAAGGCATGCAATGCCGCTTCCATAGAATCTGGGTTCGCGTTGTAACTATCGTCCAATACCATCACGCCCCGAACTTCGAGACACGCAAGACGCCGCGCCGAAAGCCTCGTGGCCGCAAGTCCCGATGCACATTCACGCAACGAGACGCCCAACTCCAACGCCGCTGTCACGGCCATCAGCGCATTGCGAATCATATGCTCTCCGGGCACTGGCAAATGCGCCGCCACACGCTCGCGTCCGCTGACGAGATCAAAGTCAAAGCCATCGGACGTCGGTCGTAGATTTTCCGCACGAACACCCTCGGAAGCTCCCGCCGCAACCACACGTGCCTCCGTGCGTTTTGCAAGCAGGGGCGAGAACTCATCCCATGATGGAAGAACCAACACTCCTTCGGGAGGCAACGCCGCCGCCAGTGCCCCTTTCTCGTATGCAATAGCTTCACGTGAGCCCAAAAACTCAATATGCGCTACGCCAATATGGGTAATGATTCCCATCACGGGCTTTGCAAGTTGCGCCAATGTCGCCAGCTCGCCGCGATGATTCATCCCGATTTCCCAAACGGCGACTTCATCCGAAGTGCTCGCAGAGAGAATGGTTAAGGGAAGCCCAATATGATTATTAAGATTGCCCTCGGTGCGATTCACCGCAAAACGCGTCGCGGCGATGGAAGCCAAAAAATCTTTTGTGCTGGTCTTGCCATTGCTTCCTGTAATGCACACCACCCGAGCACGCAGGCGTGTGCGATACCATTGCGCTAGTTTTTGGAGAGCAACGTCAGCATCTTCTACCTGAATGAATGGAAAATCTTTAGGAACATCCTGCGCTCTCTTTTCACCCACGGCAGCCGCAGATCCGGATGCCGCAGCAGCAGCGACAAAATCATTGCCGTCAAAATTTTCTCCTCGTAAGGCCCAATACAAGTCCCCGGGCTGAAGGGTGCGCGTGTCTTTGGATATTCGCGACACGGCACCCTCCCCGGAACCATGCTGTAGTTCCCCCCCACAAGCATGGGCGAGATCATGGAGCGTGATGGCATCCATGATCAGCTTTCCCTCCCTCGAATCGTCGCAGAAGCTTCGGCAACGTCATCAAACGGCACCTTGCGGTCTGCAAATTCCTGATAACTTTCATGCCCCTTACCGGCAATGAGCACTATGTCGCCGGGAGCGGCCAACATAATGGCGCGACGAATGGCGGCACGACGGTCGGCGATGACCTCATGATTGCCTCCGCGTAATCCTGCGGTGATACCACGAAAAATACCCTCGGGGTCTTCACTGCGTGGATTGTCGGAGGTCACAATGCACCATTCGGAAAGCTCGCCGGCCACACGCCCCATCGGCACTCGCTTTGCCTTATCCCGATCACCTCCACATCCAAAAACCGTAATCAAGCGCTCCGGCCCCAAACCTCGCAGTGTACGCAAAACATTCTCCAGCGCATCCGGCGTGTGCGCATAGTCCACAAACACACGAAAAGCCTTACCCTCGGGAACTATTTCCAGGCGCCCCGGAATCTGCGGCGCATTTTTCAACGCATCTACGGACTTCCGAACGTCATAACCCAAGGCGTGCATCGTCGCGAGGGCGGCGGCGGCATTATAGACATTAAACGTGCCAAAAAGCGGAATACGCACGAGATAGCTTCGCTCACCAATATGCAGGGAAAAGCGCGTGCCATGACGCTCCGACACGATGTCTCCGACACGAACCATGGCACCTGCCGCTTGCCCAAAGGTGACTACTTGAATCTCTCGATCCATCGCATCTACCAAGCGGCGCCCATAGCGATCATCCACATTCACCACTGCCGTTCCACGTTTGTGCGTTTGTTGGGCGAGATTAGTGAATAGCAACTTTTTTGCCTCAAAATAGGTCTCCATAGTGCTGTGGTAATCGAGGTGATCTTGCGTAAGATTGGTGAAAACTGCGGCGTCAAACTCCACCCCTCGCACACGATTTTGATGCAGCGCATGACTCGAAATTTCCATCACTGCCGCACGGCAGCCGGCGGAGCGCATGTCACGCAAGTAACGTTGTAAATCATCACTCTCCGGCGTGGTGCGGGCCGCAGGCAATTCACGCGGACCAATCACATAACGTACGGTTCCAATAAGGCCGCACGGACGTTCGGCAACATCCAGAAGATATTTAAGAAGAAATGTCGTCGTCGTTTTCCCATTGGTTCCCGTAACTCCAATAGTTTGGAGCTGCAGCGAGGGCTGGCCGTAAAAAGTCGCCGCAACATCCGCCAATGCCTCACGCGGATTCTCGACACGTACCATGGTAGCACGTGGGATGTTCACATCGCTGGAAGTCAAAATAGCCACCGCACCTTTTTCGACAGCTTTCAAAATAAAACGCGCCCCACCCATCGCTCCCTCTCCCTCGCGCCCGGGCATGACGCTTGGCAATGCCGCAAATAACGTCCCCTGCCCCGCCTGACGTGAATCGTGCGTTAGCGACGAAATGTCTAGTTCCGTAGAGCCGGAAACCGCTGTAGGTGCGGTTTTCAGAGCGGCGATAATTTTATCCAATGTCATGAGCAAGGCATCAGTTCACGTTGGGATCAAAAGGCACATAGGCAATCGTGGCACCATTGGGTTGTTCACTTTCGGGAACGAGATCAAGCTGACGCACAAAGCCCTCGCCAATGCGGGCAAAAATCGGCGCGGCGATTGTTCCCCCATAAACCGAAGTCCCCGGTGTACGAGGATTATCCACAAGCACAATACCCGCCACCTGCGGGTTGGACGCCGGAAAATAGCCAGCAAAGGACACCACATATTGCCCGGGCGTGTAGCCACCTTTGGGGTCCACTCTCTGCGCCGTGCCCGTTTTACCTGCTACGGGAAAGCCGGCAATTTTCGCTAAAGGTGCCGTACCACGCGAGCTCACGACTTCAGTGAGGGCAGAATTTACCTGCGCTGCGGTTTCCTTGGACACAACACGGCGCACAATTTGTGGGCGAAATGCTACCACTTCACGCCCGTGTTCATCATCCACGGAGCGGACAATTTGTGGAAGCATCATATTGCCGCCATTGGCAATCACGGACATCGCCATCACCGTTTGCAAAGGCGTCACGGACACCTCGTGCCCCATGGGAATGCGTGTGATAGATAAGCCGCTCCATTTATCACGCGGATGAACGAGACCTTTAATTTCCCCCGGGAGCCCAATGCCCGTTCGTTCCCCAAATCCAAAACGACGGATGTACTCGTAGAGCGTATCTGCTCCGATGTGCATGGCAACTTTTGCGCTGCCGATGTTAGAGGATTTTACGAGGATATCATGAACGTTCAAGGTTCCGTAACCATGCGCGTCACGCAGGATTTTTCCTGCGTAGGCAAAGCGACCGTTCTCGCAGAAGAACTTTGTGTCCTCCTTCACAGAGTGCTCGTTGAGAGCGGCCGAAATCGTAACAATTTTAAATGTCGAACCAGGCTCAAACATATCAATGATGGCCCGATTTTTTGTCGTTTCCACCGGTGCCAAACCCGGGGAATTAGGATTAAAATTTGGGCGCGTGGCCATGGCGAGAATTTCACCCGTTTGCGGATTCACAAACACCGCAGTCATCATATTGGGGTTGAGCTGCTGGTAGGCAGTATCCAACTCGCGCTCGAGAACCGCTTGGAGATTCATGTCCACCGTGAGATGAACCGTCATGCCGTTTTTTGCCGGACGTTCCATGCCGCGATAGGCCACGATTTCACGGCCTGTTCGATCCCGCTCGGTATAAATAAAACCATCCTCCCCTCGAAGATAAGGGTCCATCATCATTTCAATGCCCTGAATCCCGCGACCTTCGTGATTAAGAAATCCGAGAACATGGCCCAGCATGTTTTCATTCGGATAAATCCGCATCGGGTCATGTTGGTAAAAAACACCCCGAAGACGTTGCTCCTCAAGGTTGGCACGTAAGGCATCAACTGTCGCCGCAGCCACGCGATTTTTTACGACAATATAAGGTCGGGTGGAAGCTATACGCTCTGCAACTTGCTCTACGGGAATCTCCAAATACCGCGAGAGAGTTTCCGCAACGCGTGAACGATCACTCACTAAAGTCCCATCTACAACCACGGTATAAATGGGAATGTTGTCCGCAAGCACTTCACCTCGTGAATCCGTAATTTTTCCCCGTTCCGCACGAGCGACTTTTTTTTCTGCGGTGGTGTCCGCCGCTTCTCGCGAGAACTCCTCGTGTTTGCCTACTTGAAGATAAATCAGGCGACCTGAAAAAATGCTGAAGAGTAATGCAAGACCGATGCAAATGATTCCTGCACGACGTTGAATTTGAGAGTTCATGGAATGACCTCCTTGACAGCCGCAGAGAGCGAGGCTTCTTGCGACGTTTGCGGATACAAGCGCACTAAGCGACTATCCTGCACTTGTACCATGCGAATAAATCCTTCCTGCCGACGACGCTCTAAGGCGGGGCGCGATGTAAGGCGCATCATTTCGTTGTTGGCCACTTTGAGTTTCTCATCCAAATCAGCCACTTCATGTTCGAGGTCGCGGCAGCGGTCGCCATCCACCTTGAGCGTGTGTTTCATGCGCACAAAACAAAGGCCAACCACGCTGAGAAAGATCGCGAGCATGACCCATGAAAAAATAGGGCCAAGTGGGAGGGCATTATCGTGAGGAGACTTTTTCATGCTGCGACCTCCTGCGGGTGACCGAGTATTTCCACCACGCGCAAACGAGCGGAACGCGCTCGAGGATTTCGGGCTTGCTCTTCCGCCGACGCCTCAATCGGTTTACGCGTCAAATCCCGAAACTGCCATGCAGGATTCGGGCGCGGTGCTGGCCACTCGGGGCGATCAAGCCATTGTTCACTACCATGACGAAAAAATGTTTTGACGATGCGGTCTTCCAACGAATGAAACGTAATAACCGCAAAACGTGCGCTCGTACGCAGCAATGATGGAATAGTTTCCAAGGCTCGCCGCAAAGCCCCCAATTCGTCGTTCACCGTAATGCGAAGTGCCTGAAACACTCGCGTCGCAGGATGAATGCGACCACGGCGACCAAGAATTTTTTCAATGAGTGCCGCCAATTGTCCCGTTCGTGTGAAAGGCACGCGCTCGCGTTCGGCAATGATGGCACGCGCTACACGACGCGCCTGAGGTTCTTCTCCGTAGGAACGGAAAATTTTAATCAACTCCACTTCCTCTACTGTATTGACGATCTCCGACGCAGGTTCACCGGATGTGGCGTCTATGCGCATATCGAGAGGGCCATCAAATCGAAAACTAAATCCGCGCTCTGCCGTATCGATCTGGTGGGAAGAAACGCCAAGGTCAAGCAAGGCACCATCGTAAGGCGCATGTGAACGAATTTCTTCCAAATCGGCAGCGCAGGAAAAATCTGCGTGAACCGCATAAAACATTTCTCCAAACCGAGTCAGACGTTTGGACGCAAATGCCAACGATTCCCCATCTCGATCGAGGCCCACCACCCGCGCTCCCGCTGCCAGCAACGCCTCACTATGCCCACCACCTCCTAGCGTACCATCGAGAAACACCCGACCGACCGAAGGCTGGAGCAAGGTTACCACCTCGCGAGGTAACACAGACTGATGCCATGCAACGTCAGTGTTTGCGCGGGTGGACGGGTTTACGGAGACCGAATTGTTCATAAATTGTGCGGACACGAAGTCGAATGTTGGCCGCTCCTTCCATTCGGCCTCCCGCGTCTTTTTTTGCGGAAAAGCCAAAAGAAAATTTGCGACTATTTTTAGCCATGATTTTTTTCTGGTGGTTTGGGGATTTTTCTTTTGTGCGGGACGAGGGCTATAAGCCGACTTCCTCCGCCACTCGGCGGAAGACCTCTTCATCGTCAGCCATGACCGACGTCCAGCGGTTTGTATTCCAAATTTCAATGCGGTCATGACTCCCACTGAGCACGACTTCGCCTTCTAAGCCCAAGCGACGGCAATGCTCCTCCGGCAACAACACGCGTCCCTGCTTGTCGGCACCGACAAGCTGTGCCTGAGCATAAAAGCGACGAATAAATTTCCGCCGATCCGCCGCAGCAATCGACGTATTGGCTTCGACATTTTCCTTCACACGCTCAAAGACCGAGGGGGGAAGAATCATCAAATAATCTCCCCGAGGATCAGGCACTGCAAAAAATTCTTCTCCCGCTGTATCCGAGCGCCAACGCGACGGAATCGTGACGCGATTTTTGGCATCCACCGCATGACGAAACTCGCCGGCATAAACTGGATGATTGGGATTGGGATTTGGCATTTTGAGGGCTGTGGCACCATTTTGCACCACTTTGTCCCACTTTTAACCACCTTTTGACGGCATTCGTCAACCCCTTATCTCTATTTTTTGAAAAAAATTCGTACCCGCCGTTTATGCTAAGAGCGTTCTATCATTTCGTTGCTCGCCCCCGCTTTTCGATTTGCGAGGAAAAACAGCACGGGTACCGCCATGCGGCTAAGCAGCAAGGAGGCGATTTCTCCGGCCATGAGCGAAATAGCCAAGCCCTGGAAAATCGGATCAAAAAGAATCACAGCCGCTCCCACCACTACAGCCATTGCCGTGAGAAGCATGGGGCGAAATCGCACGGCACCGGCGTCTATCACGGCCTCATCCAAGGGCATTCCTTGCGCCAATCGAAGCTGAATAAAGTCCACGAGAATAATAGAGTTTCGCACCACAATTCCCGCGCCTGCCATAAATCCAATCATTGAAGGCGCGCTAAAAAATGCCCCCATAAGCCCATGCGCGGGGAGAATGCCTACGAGCGAAAATGGGATGGCCGCCATCACAACTAAGGGCGTTACAAACGAACCAAACCATCCCACCATGAGCAGATAAATAAGGATAAGTACGGCGGCAAAGGCCAAGCCGAGGTCTCGAAAAACTTCAAGGGTGATATGCCACTCTCCATCCCATTTGATGGCCGGTGCATTATCCGTAAAGGGCAATGTCGCGTTAAAAACCTCCACGGCTCCGGGAACTCCGCCAAAATCCGATGCCTGCAATTTCGCAATACGCCGGTTCATGTCGAGAATGGCATAAACCGGGCTCTCCACCACGCCGGCGACATCCGCGAGTACATAGACAGCAGGCATGAGGTTCTTATGGTAAATACTTTTGTCCTCCAAGGTCCGCTCTACCCGCACCAACTCACGCAGCGGAACCAAGGGCGCACCCCCTTTTGCACCAGGCTCCGGCAGCGCATTCGCATCGCCGGAACGAACGCGTAAGGACAGCAATTGCTCCGGTGAGGATTTATCGCGATTGGCAAGTTGAAGAAAAACATTCACGTCTTCTTTTTCACGCGGCATGTGAACCAAATCCACCGACTGCCCTTCCGCCGCAATGGACAAAGTCCGCGCAATCGTGTCGGCACTAATCCCATTAAGTGCCGCCTTTTCTTTATCCACAATGAACCGCGCCTTTGGCTGGTCCGCCTCCACGTACCAATCCACATCCACAACACCCGGCGTTTCCTCGAAAATCTTTTTAATCTCCGCAGCTAATTTTAAGCGTGATGCTTCATTCGGTCCATACACCTCGGCCACCAAAGTCTGCAACACCGGTGGCCCCGGCGGAACCTCCGCCACCGCCAGTCGTGCGCTATGTTGTTTGGCGATTTCGGCAAGACGTGGACGCACCCGCTTCGCGATATCATGACTTTGTACCGAACGATCATGAGCAGACAAAAGATTCACCTGCAAATCCGCCACCGCAGGGCCAGAGCGCATGAAGTAATGGCGCACGAGACCATTGAAGTTAAAGGGCGATGCCACTCCTACATAAATCTGCACATCGCGAACTTCAGGCTCCGGCAACAACGCATCCGCCATCTCACGCGCCACCGCCGTCGTTTGTTCGAGCGAGCTGCCTTCGGGCATATTAAGAATGACCTGAAACTCACTCTTGTTGTCGAAGGGGAGCATTTTGACCTTCACAAAGCCCAGGGGCACGAGGGCAAAACATGCCAGCAACAACACGACAATACCGCCTAAAAAGCTCCATCGCCATTTTGGATCATGTAGTAAATGCCCCATCCATTGCCGATAAAGCTGCGTCGTTTTTCCCTCTGCCTCACCATGCGCTCGCTGCCCTTTCACCTCACCCGCAAGCATCCGCCGCGCCGCCCATGGTGTGACGACAAAGGCGATGAGCAATGACCAAAACATGGCCGCACTGGCACCAATCGGAATGGGACGCATGTAAGGACCCATCAGCCCGCTCACAAAAGCCATGGGTAAAATCGCCGCAATCACGGCTAAGGTCGCCAAGATTGTCGGATTCCCAACCTCCGCCACCGCTTCAATCGCCACGGTGCTTAAATTGCGCCGACGATTCTCAGGCAGGCGATAATGCCGCACGATATTTTCCACCACCACAATGGCGTCATCCACGAGGATACCGATGGAAAAAATAAGCGCAAAAAGCGTGATGCGATTTAACGTGTAGCCGTAGAGATAAAAAACCAGCAACGTGAGAGCCAATGTCGTCGGGATCGCAATGGCCACAACAATGGACTCACGCCAGCCGAGGACAAACATGACGAGCAAGGAAACGCTCACCACCGCGATGGCCATGTGAAAAAGCAGCTCGTTGGATTTCTCCGACGCCGTCGCTCCATAATCTCGCGTCACCGTGACTTGCACATCCGCCGGCAATAGTCGTCCGCGCACGGCTTCCACTTTGCGCATCACCGCATGGACGACATCCACGGCGTTTGCACCCGGTTGCTTCGCCACGCTCAAGGTCACCGCAGGCTCGATGCCGTGCCCTCGCACAGCCTGAAACACGTAGGAGGATGGTTCTTCCGGACCATCGCTAATGGTCGCCACATCCCGCAGATACACCGGACGCCCCTCGTAAACGCCGACCACCACTTGTCCCGCCTCGCGTGCGTTAGTAATAAATCCACCCGACTCGATAAGCATCGTTTGATTTTCCGACGTCACCGCTCCGGCTCGAGTTTGACGATCGCTTTGCTGAAGCATGGGCACCAGACCGGCGGGCGTCAGGCCACGCGACGCAAGCCGCACAGGATCCAGCTCGACACGCACTTGCCGACGTAAGCCACCAATTAACGTCGTTTCGGCAACCATCGGGATTTGCTTCACCGCATCCTGCAATTCCGCGGCCATACGGCGCAAAGCCATCGGTTCCTGCTGCGCACTGTGCAAGGTGAGCGCCAATATCGGAACGTCATCAATCGTTCGCGGCTTAATCAATGGCACACTCACCCCATGCGGTATCCGATCAAAATTCGTCTGCAACTTTTGATTCAACTTCACCAAGCTACTTTCCAAATCGGAACCGACCTTAAAACGTACGATCACCAAACTTTCCCCCGGACGCGAGGTGGAATAGACATATTCGACACCGGGCACCTCCCACAATAATTGCTCCATCGGGCGCGTCACGCGTTCCGCCACTTCCCGCGCTCCGGCTCCAGGCATTGACACCATCACGTCAATCATCGGCACTTGAATCTGCGGCTCTTCTTCTCGTGGAAGTAAAACCACCGCCGCGAGACCGAGAAGAATGGATGTAATAATCAGCAAGGGCGTCAACTTGCTATCCACAAACATGCGAGCTACGCGGCCCGCCATCCCTTCGTGCGAAACCATTGTCTCCAAACTTCTCATTTCACGCCCTCCACCTTCATACCGTCTGTCAGTAAATGAACGTCACGTGCCGCCACAATTTCATCGGGAGAAAGTCCACTCAAAATTTCGACCTGCTCGCCAAATGAACGCCCCGTTTTCACAACGCGCAACCGCGCCATGCCATCACTTACCACAAAGACACTTTCAATTTGCCCGCGTCGCGCTACGGAACTTGCCGGTACAAGTACAGCCGGACGCTTCTGCACGGGAACACGCACACGGCCAAATTGCCCGGCACGGAGTTTCTCCGCTGCGGGTAAATCAAGTTTGACCAAAAAAGTTCGACTCCCTACCGATGCAGACGGCGCAATTTCCGAAACCTTTCCCTCGAGCGTTGCGCCTGCGGCATCTACTTGCACCGGCAGCGTCACTCCCATCGTCACCCGTTCAATCAACGCCTCGGGAACTTCCGCCTCGAAACGTAAGAGTGCCGAGTTTTCCATTTCCAATAGTGGCTTCCCGGGCGTCGCCAAATCGCCCACTTCAACCAGCTTCCGCGTAATCACCCCATCGAAAGGTGCCGTAATCGTGGTGTACTGCAGCATGGCTCGCGCCTCGACAACCGCCGCATCTGCGGTGAGCTGACGCGTGTTGGCAGCATCAAACTCCTGCCGCGTGGCCGAGCCACTTTTGAGCAAACGCTCCATGCGTCCGAAATCTTTTTGCGCCTGATCTTGCGCCGCCAAGACAGAATCCAATCGTGCTCGAATTTCTCGAGCATCAATTGTTGCCAACGTCTCCCCTTGCCGCACTTTCGAACCCGGGGCGACTTGTAAAGCATCCACCACACCCGCGACCTTGGCCGAAAGAACCGCCCGCTGTGCTGCTTCCACATTGCCAACCACATCTTCCTCGTCCCAAAGCGAACGCGACACCGCCTCCACGACCGCAATCTTCACCGACGAAGACGCCGCATGACTTGCTTCTAATTTTTTCTCACAGCCGGAAACCAGTGGAATTAACAGCGCAATTGGAAGTAAAAGAAACAATCTTGAATTCATGGCCTCATCAAAATATTACTACTGGGTAATAAATGAAAGCGAAAAATGGCATCACCCACACCACATCAACTTAAACAAATTGCCGCTCTTTTTTCCGTTCTCGGCGATCCCACACGCCTCCGCATCCTCCAATGCCTGCGACTGGGCCCCCTAAGCGTTGGCGACATTCATCACACCTGTCACCTCAAACAAGCCAACACCTCCAAACATCTCCGTATCCTCCGCGAAGCCGGCATCGTCGCTCCCCAGCGCAATAGAACCACCGTCTATTACAAAATCCGTAACCCTCTCGTCCTGGACCTCTGCGACCTTGTCTGCGACACGAAACCCTCGCCATCCAAGAAGACGAGCAACGCAGCTCCCCAGTGATCTTCGCCGAAGCCAAGGCGGAATTCATGAACACGCACAAAGTTTCCTTCTCAAACGAAAGATAACCTATAATGTGATGGCGTATTTTTTTGCAAACTCTCATGCCCGACACCCTTCAACATCTCTTCGATAATAACCGTGCGTGGTCGCGACAAATGCTGGAACACGATCCTTGCTTTTTCCAGAAACTATCCTCCCAGCAAGCTCCCGAATTTCTTTGGATTGGATGCGCTGACAGCCGTGTTCCCGCAAACGAAATCACAGGGCTCCTCCCGGGCGAATTGTTTGTTCACCGCAATGTGGCCAATCTCGTCTATGCGTCCGACCTCAATTGCCTTTCAGTGATTGAATTTGCCGTCAATACTCTCCACATCAAACACATTATTGTCTGTGGACACTACGGATGCGGCGGCGTCAAAGCAGCCATGCAACAGCAAACGCACGGGCTTATTGACAACTGGCTCAATGGCATCCGCGACACTTACGCTCGGTACGAGGAGGAGTTGCTGGCAATCCCTGATCTCACCGCACGAGCCAACAGACTTTGCGAGCTCAATGTCATCACACAAGTGGCCCAAGTCGCCAGAACTTCCATTGTTCAAGAAGCATGGTTGCGCGGCCAACTCCTGACCGTACACGGTTGGATATACGGCCTCAACGACGGTCAAACGAAGGACCTCGACGTCTGCATTGATCGCCTCGAGCAAGTGAACCCCCTCTACCGCCTCGTTGCCGCCACGCCCTAACAAATATTATTAGATGCTTTATTGCGCTGATAAACAAGCTAGTTGATTTGACGTCGGTTGATCATTAGAGAACGCCATTTCAGGCTCTCCTCCGGTGTGTGACCGGCGATTTGAAAAGCGGATGAAATGGACGGTTTGAAAAGCGGGTTTTCTTGTTCTCCGTTTTCTTCCAAAACTTCAGCA
>JAJTYZ010000129.1 GCA_021463515.1 Chthoniobacterales bacterium
ATCAGGCTCGGTTAGAGCGGTTAAAGGAATCGGTCTCGGTTAGAGCGGTTAAAGGAATCAGGCTCGGTTAGAGCGGTTAAAGGAATCAGGCTCGGTTAGAGCGGTGGGAGCGGTTGAAGCGGTCGAATCAACGATTGACATAGCTATTTATGGGGTGAGCGCATTTATTACGCCCGAGCAGGCCGAGAAAATTCTTTCAGCGGATTTCCGCAATGTGGCCAAAAAGGTGGCTGAGGGAAAAACCCTCACCGCTGCCGAGCGCGAGCTAATTAAGGCTAAAGCGGCAACCTGCGACGACGTTTCCATCACCGCCAAGAATTTCGATGAGTTGGCCGATCTTTTGGGCGTGAACGTGCGAACAATTAACCGATGGCGCAAATTGGAAGGCGCACCCCAGCCGCTGCCAGACGGCGGGATTCCGCTGGCCGAGTGGAGACAGTTCGTTAAGGCCCGCAATTTGAAGGTGCAGACTTCCCCGCATATCGAAGCTCTCAAAGCCCGAAAGCTTTTGGCAGAGGTCGAGGATAGGGAATTGAAGGTGTCCATCAAAAGGGGTGAGTTCATTCGGCTCGACGAAGTCCGCAGCGCGTGGCTTACGCAGGTAGGCAAAGCCATTGCGTTGCTGCGGGCGAAGTTTGAAAACGAGCTACCGCCTATTTTGAGCGGTCAGGATGCACAGGGCATTCGCGAGGAGTGCGCAGGGGCGATTGATGAGGCCTGCAATGTCCTGCACAGCGGAGGAGAAGGCACGCCATGAAATCACCTTCCCGGCTTGAGATGCGCTTTGCACGGATCTGGCGTTTGCTTGATGGCCCCGAGCTTGAACGGGAGTTTCGCTTTCACCCCATCCGAAAATGGAAATCCGACTTTGCTCATCTCCCCAGCCGCACCTTAATCGAAATCGAAGGCGGCATTTGGATTCGGGGGCGGCACACTTCGCCGCGAGGGTTTGCAGCCGATGCGGAAAAATACCTTGAGGCCACCCTCGACGGATGGCGCGTCGTGCGTTTGGTGGACGGCCAACTTGTCGCCGCAACTTTGAGCAGGATGATCTCGGCAATCCGCAGCCAATGGAAAACAACGTCAACACCTTGACCAAAATCTGGCGCGAGGCATGGCGTCCGCCCGACCGTCAACCCGTGTGGCAGTGGGCCGAGGAGCACATTCGTTCCATCCCCTACTCTCCCATGCCGGGGCGATTCCGCATTGAAAATTCGCTGCAAATTAAAGAGGTGCTTAACGCGATTATAGACACGAAGGTGCGCTTGGTTTCCATCATCGCAGCGGTGCAATCCAGCAAGACCACGGCACCCGAAGTCGCCCTGTGCTACATCATCGCCAACCTACCCGGCCCTGCGCTTTGGCTCGATCAGACAGACGAGGATGCCAAGGATCAGAGCGAATCCCGCCTGCAAAAAATCTTTGAGGAGTGCGAACCCGTGCGTTCCCTCTTCCCCGCTGACCGCCATAAAAAACGCAATCAGACGATCCATTTTGCCAATGGCATGACGCTCTGGATCGTGGGGGCGCACAACAAGACCAACCTCCAACGACGCTCCATTCGCTGGCTCGTCGGCGATGAAACGTGGCGGTGGCCGCAAGGTCACATGGCCGAGGCGGAAGCTCGCGTCACAGCATTTGGCTGGCTGGGCAAATGCGTGTTTATGAGTCAGGGCGGCGAGGACGATGATGACACGCATCGCAAATTCGAAACGACCGACATGCGAGAATGGATGTTTGCCTGCCCGACTTGCGACCACGTTCAGCCGTTCTTGTGGGAAAACGTCGAGTGGTCAAAGGACTGCAAGGACGAGAACGAGCAGTATGATTTTGTCCGTGTTCACGCAACCACCGCTCTGCGCTGCGCCTCCTGCAATCACTATTTTGAGGACAGCGATGAATCCCGCCGCCGCTTGAATGCCACGGCCCGATTTGTTCCGCAGAACCCTCGTGCGGCGAAGGAAAATGTTGGCTTCCATTGGAACGCCCTTGCCACAATGTCTTGGGGCAAATTGGCCGAGCTTTATCTGCGAGCCAAGCAAGCCGCACGGAAAGGCGACACGTCGCTCATCCAGCAATTTTACCAAAAACGTCTTGCCCTTCCTTGGCGCGAATATCTGGAAGATTTCAAATTGGAAATCACTCGCAGCGGCTACCACATGGGCGATGGCTGGTGTGAGGAAGGTGGAATTGAGAGAAGTGGAAAAATTATCCCGCCGCCATTCGATGAAGGTCGTCCCACGATTCCGCTGCGTGTGATGACGGTGGATTGCCAAATGGATCATCTCTACGCCGTCGTGCGTTCTTGGAGCGTGGAAGGTTCCTCGCGGCTCGTGTGGTGCGAGCGAATTTTGACTTTCGAGGATGCGGAGGCATTGCAAGAGCGGTTTGCCGTGCATAGCAATCTCGTTTTCGTAGATGCGGGCAATGCAACCTACGAGGTTTACAAGCAATGCTCCGAGCGTGGGTGGGTTGCGCTGATGGGCGACCGGCGCACCACATTTATCCACAAAACGAAGAGCGGAAAAACGGTGCAGCGATTCTACTCTCCACGCCGCCGCGTCGTACTCGGGCACAATCGCTGGTGCTTCGTTCACTACTGGTCAAACTTGAATATTAAAGACAGCTTGGCGCGACTGCGGCGCAACCAAGACCCCGCCAATGGCGTGACATGGGAAGTACCCGATGACGTACCGGAAGATTACCTCAAGCAAATGGAGAGCGAGCATCGAATTAAGGCCAATGGAAAATGGGCGTGGATGCAAATCGGCAGCCGACCGAATCACTATTTCGATTGTGAGTCCATGCAGACGGCGGCGGCAACGATGCTCAAGATTATTGGGCGAGAGGCGTCTGTGGGAGGAGCAGGCGTGGGCGAGGGGAGTGACAGCTCTTCGGCGGAATCCTGACGCAGCGATCCTGCGGCGATCCAACTACGATCCCGCGAAAGCCCTAGCGGCACCAAAGCGGAGTCAGACGCTCAACAAAGGTGCGAGGGAAATAAATAAACCCGATAATATCCCCATATATGGCCGATATTCGCCAATATATGGGCGATGATGGACGATATATGGGCGATAATATCCGATAATCTTCGATGAGCTTCGACAACCTCTGACGATCCTGCGGCGATCTCGCAAGCGATCCCGCGAAAGCTCTGGCTGCACCCAAGCGGTGTCAGACGCCCAACAAAGGTGCGAGGGAAATAAATAAACCCGATATTATCCGATATATGGCCGATGATGGCCGATATATGGGCGATATTTACCCATATATGGGCGATAATATCCGATATATGCGATAAAACCCATTTAACTGCTCAAAGTCTGCGAGCGATCCTGCGGCGATCCGCGACAACCTCCGACGAGCTTTGACAATACAAAACGAGGTAAAACAAGGTAAACGACGATTCTGGACGGTTGGAAGGTTTTGCGCAGGGGCGGCGAAAGCTTCAAGGCGATCCTGCTATGATCTCGCGACGATCTTGCGGAAGGTGGGGGTGGATAAATAAACCCGATAATATCCGATATATGGCCGATGATGGCCGATATATGGGCGATATTTACCCATATATGGGCCATATTATCCGATATATGCGATAACTGCTCAAAGTCTGCGAGCGATCCGCGACAACCTCCAATGAGCTTTGACGATCTCGCGAAAGCTCTGGCGGCACCAAAGCGGAGTCAGACGCTCAACAAAGGTGCGAGGGAAATAAATAAACCCGATATTATCCGATATATGGGCGATGATGGCCGATATATGGGCGATATTTACCCATATATCGTGATATATCGGCCAAGAGTCTGAGATTTGCAGAGTTTTCGAGAGCAGCGCAGGACTTGTTGGTGGCGGAATCCTGACGCCTCACACGCCCCCGTAGGTGCGAAGAAACGGCAGCGTGGCGAGCGAGGCTTCGGCACGAGCGATGAAATATGCCCATGCCATATAACGGTCGCCATCGTGTCCCTGCACCTCGATTAGGCGGCGGCGGTAGAAGCTTGGATGCCCTTCGAGGCGGTCGAGTTTGCACCAACCTTCCGGGCTTCCGATGCGGAAGATTTCACCCTCAACTTGATGGCCTTCGCCGGGGCGGTGAAGAAGGTAGGGAAGGCCGTGTTCAACGAGCGGGAATCGGACGGACGTTGCGCCCTCGCACACAAACTCTCCACCCGCCACAACCATTACCCGATGATTGCCAAGACCGCGTTTGAGCGTGCCATAGACAAAGACGAGTGGATGGATTTCCTCAGGCGGCATGGCGTCGGGCCCAATGAAGGTAGGCGGCGAAGTTTTTCTGCGGAATTCCGGCACGCCTTGCGCCGAGAAGCACTTGTTCCATGTAGCCCTCGCGTGGCACGCCGCGTTCACACACCGGGTCAATGTAAACCAAAGCGGAATATTTGATTCCTTCATCATCACAAACGGCAACTTTCCGTTTTTGGTAGAAACCCCAAAGGACGCCTTCAAAGCGGTCAAGCGATGCCTCACATTGCGGAGAAACTTTCCATAGCACCCCCGCTACCGTGGCACGGGCGTCCTTTTCAATGGTTGCAACGCCTCGACGATTGATGAGAAAGCGGTAGCCACCCAGCGCAACACGGCCTATGGCGATGGCATTTGGGCAGCGCATTTGCATTTGGCGTGGGTCCATGTTTGACCCGTAGGCGAAATAAAAACGTGGTTTCACTTTTCGGATTCCTCGTCGGGGTCACTCGGAAAATCAATCACGTTGGAAGGCTTCGAGGACGGCTCTGTAAGGAATCCGTTCGCCACCAAATCCGCAATAAAATGCTCGTGAGAATCGGTGCGAATACGTGCCTCGGGCCTATAGATGCGGCAGTTTTCGGCGACATCCATGATGAACTCCTTGAGGCTATTCTTGGGTGAGAAGCTTGAATTGCGCAGCGCATGGGCGAGTTCTTTGGCGTTGCGTCCGCTAATCTTCCCGCCTCCGAGCATCTCGTAAGTCATCGCTTGCGTGTGGCGTGTTGGCATGGTGATGGTCATAGGGCATTAGGCGGCAAGCTGCAATCGGCGAGCAGCGTAGAATGCGTGAATGTCGGCGGTGGCAAACTCGCGCAACCCATCGAAGTTGTGTTCAACCACGTAGCTGTGGCGGCTGAACTCGATAAGGCGGGAAGTCCATCGCACCCACTTTTCGATTTTGTCGAAGTCGGTCGTCCCGCTGTGCTGACGAAACTCAACGGTGCGATGCCGCCAAAAACTGGAAATGTTCAACTTGTGGTAACGATTGCCGCGTGTGGTTTCGCGTTCGATTGTTTCGAGGCTGTGGCAACGGTTTAGACGTTCGCTCAATCCCGTGGCAATCATGGTGCGGCAGTAGGCGTTCGTGTTGCCGCGACGGCTGTGTGGCATGAGGGCATCAACCGAAGGCTCCATGTTGGCGTAATTATTTATGAGGTTGCGCCAAAACTTCATGTCGTGCCTTAGCTCTTCAACCCCGAAGTGAACGTGCAGCCCGCATGTCTTATTGACTTTTGCGCCCAAGCGATTGAGCACTTCGCAAACGGTGGCGACCTGTGCGAGGCCGTCCTCGCCCGTAAGCACCGGGCTTACCAACTCGAAGGCGTTGTCGCCGGAAACCGAGGCATCAACGACAACTTTCCAATGGTCGCGTGTGGTGTGGTTATAGCCTTCGGATTCGCAGGCGATTCCTGCCGACCGAAGTTCTGCGGCCAGCACGTTGCGTTCAACGCCAAAGGCTTCGATTTCTACGCCGAAGGTTCGCGTGAATGTGTAAACGCTTTTGCGTTGGGTACGGCTGCGAGAAACGCCATAAACTTTCGCTTGGACGTTTCGGATGAAGCCGTTGTTGACGTTGAGGAGCGTGGCGATTTCGTCGTGGGAAATACCCGCCGCAAGTAGGAGGCGGATTTTATCGCTTTTATTGAGGTTCGCGTTTTCGAGGATGTGGTTGGTGTTCATGGCGTGGTTTAGATGAGGTTGCGGGTTGTTTGCGTGTGTGTGTTCTGCGTTTTCATCGTGGACATGTCATTGCTCTGAGGGCCGAATACCCCAAGGGAATTGACC